>JAZOON010000001.1:0-4334 GCA_045655045.1 Eubacteriales bacterium
GGAAGCGGCAAGGGAACGGTAAACGCGCACCTGTTCGCCACGGGAGATTTCGTCTTTTCCGTATCGGCAACGACACGCGCCCCGCGCCCGGGTGAGATCGACGGGGTGAATTATCACTTCATTACCAAAGAGGATTTTGCAAACCGCATAGAAAACGGCGATATGCTTGAATACACGGAATATTGCGGAAACTTTTACGGCACTCCCAGAAAGGAAGCCGAAGAGGTGCTTGCTTCGGGCAAAAACCTCATACTTGAAATTGAGGTCGAGGGCGCGGAGAACGTAAAGAAAAAGTTCCCCGACGCGGTCCTCGTTCTGCTTCTTCCACCAAGCTACGAGGTACAGGAGCAAAGGCTTCGCGGCAGAGGAACGGAGACGGAAGAAAAGATAACGCAAAGACTTGCGAGAGCAAGGGAAGAAATATATCACGCAGGCTCTTACGATTACGTAGTATACAACTACGACGGTGCGGACAGACAAGCCGCTGAGCAGATACTTGCCATAGTAAGTGCCGAAAAATGCTCCCTGTCAAGAAATCCGAGGGTTGCCGAGGAATATCTCGGAATACCTCGCGAATAAAATTCGTAACAAATAACAAAAATACATATTAAAAATCATTTTAAGGAGAAAAAACATGCTTTACCCTACTATCGATCAGCTTACCAAGGAAGAATTCAACAGATACGAGCTTGCGCTCGCTACCGCAAGATGCGCAAGAAAGCTTACAAACGAATACGTTGAGAAAAGAGAAGCCGCTGAAAAGTCGGCAACGGGAAATAAGGACGTAGACCGTAACGTCATAAACGCGCTCAACAAGGAATACCGCGAGGAAAAGGCTGTTAAGAACGCCATAACGAGAATCCACAACGGTACCTACAAAATAGTAAGGACCGAGGAAACCGAAGAGACGGAAGAAGCCGTTTCTGAGGAAAACTGATAAATGGCTGATTACGCCGCAGTACATCTTCTTGATAACCCCTACTGTCTTGATAGGGCGTTTGACTATTATATACCACCAAATCTCCGCCGTGATATTCTCTGCGGAGATTTTGTCACAGTGCCTTTCGGTACGTCAAACAAGGTAAAAATGGGTGTGGTAGTCGAGCTTAAGGACTCACCCGAGGACGAAAATATCCGACACAAATCCGTGATGGGAGTTTGCAGCAAGACCGTTTCGCTTGACGGCGAGATACTGGGACTTTGCGCATTTTTAAAGGAGCAAACGCTTTGTACCTACGGAGACGCGGTTCGCGCCGCCGTTCCCGCATCATCCCTCTCAAGGCTCGAGGATATATACAGATCAGTGCCCGACGCCATTATGCCGCAGGGTATAGACGAGCCAACGGAATATATAGGCAACTATATCAGAAAAAAAGGCTGTGTCAGCCACGAGGCGTTAAACGGGAAATTCGGTCCCGCAACAGCACCCGCGATAAAAAAGCTTTTGTCCGTCGGTTTTATCGAGAAAGACGTGCGTGTAAGAGAAGCCGCGGAGAAATACGAGATAACGTATTCCCTTTCCGTTTCGGCTGATGAGGCAAGAAAAATAATTTCGGGTGAGGGTAGCATCCGTCTGCGCTCGAAAAATCACACTGACATTCTTCAATATCTTTGCGAGGCGCAGTCCCCCGTGAAGGCAAAGGAGCTGACGGAGACGCTCGGAGTTACGTCGCAGCAGATCAAAGCCTTGTGCGACAAAGGTCTTGTGACTTCAAAAAAAATATCTGTTGACCGCGGTCTTGGCGCGGTCGATTACGAATACGCGCCGCAGGATATCGTCCTTAACGACGAGCAGACCGCCGCATACGAAAGGCTTTGCGAGCTTTGCGATGCGGACGAGCCTTCGGGCGTGCTTCTGCACGGCGTTACGGGCAGCGGAAAGACCAGCGTTATGATGAAGACCATCGACCACGTGCTGGAGTCGGGAAAGGGCGTCATAGTCCTTCTGCCCGAAATTGCGCTTACCCCTCAATCGCTCCGTATCTTCTGCTCGCGCTACGGAAAAAGAGTTGCCATAATCCATTCGGGACTTTCCGCGGGAGAGCGTTTTGACACGTACAGAAGAATAAAGCGCGGAGATGCGGATATGATAATAGGTACTCGCTCAGCGGTATTTGCGCCCGTTAAAAATCTTGGGCTTATTATAATCGACGAGGAGCAGGAGCATACCTACAAGTCGGATATGAACCCGAAATATCACACGCGTGACGTAGCGCGCTTCCGCGCCGCTTACAATAACGGAGTCATGCTTCTCGCGTCGGCTACGCCTTCCTTTGAGAGCTATAAAAAGGCTATGGACGGCAAGTACACGCTTATCGAGCTGACGAAAAGATACGGCGGCGCAAAGCTTCCGTCCGCAATAATCGCGGATATGCGCCCCGAGCTGATGCTTGGCAACACCTCTCCGCTCGGCGCGGTTTTAAGGCAGAGGCTTTACGACAACACGAAAGATGGCAACCAATCCATACTGTTTATAAATCGCAGAGGCTACAACAACTTTATCAGCTGCCGAAGCTGCGGAGAGGCTATAAAATGCCCCGAGTGCAGCGTTTCTATGACGTATCACACAAGAGGAAAGAATTACGACGACGGCTATCTCGCCTGCCACTGGTGCGGCAAAAAAATGCCCGTACCCTCGGCTTGCCCATCTTGCGGCAGTGAGCATCTTGCTAAAATGGGATACGGTACTCAGCGCATAGAGCAGGAGCTTGGCACACTGCTGCCCGACTCGACAGTTTTGAGAATGGACACTGATACGACGGGCGAAAAGAGCGCGTACGAGGAGCTTCTCGGTAAATTCAGAAATCACGCGGCAGACGTTCTTCTCGGCACTCAAATGGTAACCAAGGGGCACGATTTTCCCGACGTTACGCTCGTCGGAGTTCTGCTTGCGGATTCCTCCTTGTATCTTGACGATTACAGAGCCGCGGAGCGCACCTTCGCTATGCTTACGCAGGTCATAGGACGCGCGGGAAGAGCCGAAAAGGAGGGCGTTGCCGTCATACAGACAAACAATCCCGACAACGAGTGTATAAGGCTTGCCTGCGCGCAGGACTACAAGGCATTTTACGAGAGTGAGATAAAGCTCCGTAAGCTTTTGGTTTTCCCGCCCTTCTGCGATATTGCGCTTCTTACGCTTATTTGCGCGGACGAAAAGGAGCTTGCAAGGGCTTCGGAAAAGCTTTCCAAAAAGCTTTCCGACCTCTTGAACACTCAGTATACCGACGTACCCGTTATGGTGTTCGGTCCGTTTGAAGCCCCCGTTTATAAGGTGGAGAATAAATACCGTATGCGAATGGTCCTCAAATGCCGAGCGAACAAACGGCTGAGAGCAATGCTCTCCGACGTGCTTTCATTTTTCGGTACGGCTGGAACTGACGGACTTTCTCTGTCCGTTGACATAAATCCAACTAATCTGTAAAGAATAAATTCAGGAGATAATTATGGCAAAATTGAAAATACTTAAGGTGGGCGACGAAACGCTCCGCAAAACGTGCCGTCCCGTGGACGCGATAACACCGAGAATACAGCGGTTGCTTGACGATATGGTTGAGACTATGAGAGCCGCAGACGGTGTCGGTCTTGCCGCGCCTCAGGTTGGCGTATTGCGCAGAGTTGTGGTTATCGAAACGCCCGACGAGGGACTTTTCGAGCTGATAAACCCCAAGATAATCGCGTTTGCTGGCGAGCAGGAGTCCGAGGAGGGCTGCCTTTCCGTTCCCGGAAGATGGGGAATTACGAAGCGTCCTATGCACGTAACGGCAAGAGCTCTTGACAGAAACGGAAACGTTATCGAGGTAAACGGCTCGGGACTTCTCGCAAAAGCTCTTTGTCACGAGATAGACCACCTTGACGGCAAGCTTTATATTGACATCGCAAAAATGATAGACGATTGAGGTAAGATCAATGAAAATTCTTTTTATGGGAACTCCCGATTTCGCGCTGTTCTCACTTAAAGCAATACACGAGTCGGAGCATACTGTGGCGGGAGTCGTAACGCAACCCGACAAGCCGCGCGGAAGAGGATACACGCTGACACCGCCGCCCGTAAAGGTATACGCTACGGAGCAAGGTATTCCCGTATACCAGCCGAACACCTTGAGGGGAGAGGAATTTTCCGCGCTCCTTGATGAAATAGCGCCCGACGCGATAGTCGTCGTTGCTTACGGAAAGATACTCCCCAAAAACGTGCTTGATTATCCGAGATACGGCTGTATAAACGTTCACGGCTCGCTCCTTCCCGAATATCGCGGAGCCGCGCCTATGCAAAGAGCCATAATCGACGGCAAGACCGAGACGGGTATTACTACCATGTATATGGCTGAGGGACTTGA
>JAZOON010000002.1:0-8971 GCA_045655045.1 Eubacteriales bacterium
CGGGATATTGCTGGGGGCTGGTGCTTACGGTCGTCCTCTCAACGCTCTTTTTCCATTTCGTAGGTCTTGAGCATTGGAGACTGCTTGCCTGCCTTTGGGCTATAATTCCCATACTTGACGCAGTAGCCTTTACCTTCGTACCCCTCTATCCTATGGAATCCGCGCCAAATAGCAAGGGCAAAAAAAATTCGGTATTTCGTTCCTTCACGTTTTGGGCGTTCTTTATACTTATGCTGTGCGCGGGCGCGGCGGAGCAGGCTATGTCTCAATGGGCGTCAAGCTTTGCGGAAATGGGACTTGGCGTGTCAAAGACCGTCGGCGACCTTCTCGGTCCGTGCGCATTCGCGGTTCTTATGGGCGCGGCAAGACTTATATACGCAAAATACAGCGAAAAGATGGATCTGTCAAAATTCATGGTAGCGTCGTCAGTACTGTGCGTGATATCCTATCTTGTCGCCGCGTTCTCTCAAAGTGCCGTAGCGGCACTTGCGGGGTGCGCTCTTTGCGGCTTTTCCGTGGGCATTATGTGGCCGGGCACCTTGTGTCTTGCGACGGACAAGATACCTCACGGCGGTGTAAAAATGTTCGCGCTTCTCGCTCTTGCGGGTGACGCAGGCTGTACGGCAGGTCCCGTTGCGGTGGGATATATAGCGGAGCTGTTGGGTAACGATCTGAAGATCTCCTTCGCCTTTTCCGCTCTGTTCCCGATACTTATAATACTCTTCATAATTCTGCTTAAATTGCAAAACAAAAAACGTAAGGAAATAAAAGATAATGGAACTCTGTGAATTGAGAGATCAAATAGACGGTATTGACCGAGAGCTTGTGGAGCTGTTCAAAAGAAGAATGAACGTCTGCGCTGAGGTCGCCGAATACAAAAAAAAGGCGGGAATGAGCGTACTCGACGCGTCTCGCGAAAGAGCTCTTTTAAATAAGGTCTCCGAGCTTTCGGGCGATGAGCTTGAAGAATACACCCGTACGCTTTACGCTACCGTTCTCGAGCTTTCTCGCTCGTATCAGCACAAGCGTCTGGGAGATACCTCCCCGCTTTACGAGGAGATTTCAAGGGCAGTCGAGAATACACCGAAGCTCTTCCCCGAGCGAGCCACGGTGGCTTGTCAGGGCGTTGAGGGCGCATACTCTCAGATAGCGGCGGAAAAGCTGTTCCACACCCCCAACATTATGTTTCTGTCGGATTGGGAAAAGGTCTTTTCGGCTATCGAAGCGGGACTTTGCCGTTACGGTGTCATACCGATAGAGAACAGCACGGCAGGCTCGGTCAAAAAGGTTTACGACCTTATGATAAGCCATAATTTCAAGATAGTCAGAACAGTTCGTATAAAGATAGACCACAATCTCCTTGCTAAGAAAGGAACTCGTCCCGAGGATATAAAGGAAATAGTTTCGCACGAGCAGGCGCTGAGCCAATGCGCCGCGTATCTTGCGTCAAGGTTTCCGAACGCCAAGATAACGCGCGTTGAAAACACGGCAAGGGCGGCTCAGATGGTGGCGGAGTCGGACAGAGCTGACATAGCTTCCCTTTCCTCTCGCTCGTGCGCCGCGCAGTACGGTCTTAACGTCGTCGCGCCGTCCGTTCAGGATAACGGAAACAACCACACAAGATTTATCTGTATCACGAACAAGCTTGAGGTTTATCCCGGTGCTGACAGAACTACGCTTATGCTCGTCGCTCCCCACAAGCCCGGCTCTCTTTACCGCATACTCTCGCGCTTCAACGCGCTTGGCATAAATCTTTTGAAGCTCGAATCCCGTCCTATTCCCGACAGAGATTTTGAGTTTATGTTCTACTTTGACCTTGAAGCTCCCGTATATTCTCCGAAATTTGCTCAGCTTCTTGCGGAGCTTGAGGGAGAATGCGACGAATTTACCTACCTTGGCTCTTATTTTGAGGTGGTTTGATGAAGAGCGGATATTCTGATATGCGTTGCGGACTCATCGGCGAAAAATTGGGGCACAGCTTTTCTAAAATAATACACGAGCGTCTCGCAGACTATTCATACGAGCTTACGGAGCTTGAAAAGGAGCGTGTGGGTGAGTTTGTAAGGAGCGGTCATTTTGACGCTTTCAACGTGACGATACCTTATAAAAGGACGGTAATGCCGTACCTTGACGTTATATCTCCCGAAGCGCGGGCTATCGGCGCGGTAAACACTATAGTAAAAAAGGACGGTCAGCTTTTCGGCTACAACACCGATTATTTCGGCTTTTCGTATATGCTGAAAAAATCAGGAATTGACGTAAAAGGCAAAAAGGCTCTTGTTTTCGGAAACGGCGGCGCGGCGGCGACGGTAAAGGCGGTACTTGGGGATATGGGAGTGCGTGAGCTTGCGGTGCTTTCCTCAAAGGAAAACACCCCCAAAAATCTTTCTCTGCACAAGGCCGCGCAGATAATAGTAAACGCAACGCCCGTGGGTATGTATCCAAACAACGGAAGCACACCCGTTGACCTCTCTCTCTTCCCTGAATGTATCGGTGTTCTCGACCTTATTTACAATCCCGCGCTGACCCGTCTGCTTCTTGATGCAAAGCAAAGAAATATCCCTTGTATTGGCGGTCTGCCTATGCTCGTCGCGCAAGCGGTAAGAGCGTTTGAGCTGTTCACGGGTGACGGTGCAGAAGAAGGAATATGCGAGAAAATCATCAAGGACATAGAAAATCAGACAAAAAATATAATACTTATCGGTATGCCCGGGTGCGGCAAGACTACGGTCGGGCGGCTTATTGCAAAAAAACTTGACCGCCCCTTCTTTGACGCTGACGGAGTATTCACGAAAACCTATGAAAAAACGCCACGCGATGTCATAAATGAAGAAGGCGAGGACGTTTTCCGCGAAATGGAGCATAAAATCGCCGCCGAGCTTGGAAAATTAAGCGGCTCGGTCATTTCCTGCGGTGGCGGAGTCGTCACGAGAGACTATAACTACGACGTACTCCATCAGAACGGAACGCTCGTATTCCTCGAGCGCGCGCTTGACAAGCTATCCACAAAAGGGCGTCCGATATCCTCGGCAAACGGCGTCGAGGCACTTTACAATTCGCGTATAGATGCGTATATCCGCTTTGCCGACGTACGCGTAAGCAGCACGGAAATACCCGAAAAAACAGCCGAGCTTATAATCGAAAAGCTTGGAATATAAGGAGAACAAAATGAAAATACTCGTTATCAACGGACCAAATCTCAATATGCTCGGTACCCGCGAGCCTGATATTTACGGCAAGCAGGATTTTTCCGCCCTTGAGCGATTTATCCGAAGCTCGGCAGAAGAGCTTGGACATACCGTCACGCTGTTTCAATCAAATCACGAAGGGGAGATAGTTGACGTTATACAGTCTGCGCTTGGCGTATACGAGGGAATAGTCATAAATCCCGCCGCTTACACTCACACGAGCATCGCAATTCTTGACGCGCTGAAGGCGGTAGGTATTCCGACGGTTGAGGTTCACCTGTCCGACATCTCACAGCGCGAGGAATTCAGAAAATTCTCCTTTGTATCACTCGTAGCAAAAAAGACCGTCTGCGGTCTTGGCTTTGAAGGATATAAAAAGGCGCTTGAATATTTCTGTTAAAACAAGGGGCTGTCTCATTTAGATGCAGAAGTCGTGATTTGGTTCTCGTAGGCGTACAGGAGTACGCCAGAGAGCCAAAGCGCGGCTAAAAAACACACATAAAAATGAAAATTGAGAGATTTATCTCGAAATTTTCTACACAAAAACCGCTTTCACTATCGTTTTTTGATAGCAAAAGCGGCTTTTTATTGTTTTTTATATTCGTGTGTTTTTGTTCTGCACTGAATGAGACAGTCCCTTGTTATTTACATTTCTACGGAAATTACGTAGTTATATATAGGCTGACCGCCCTTGATCGCGACGACCTCTGCGCCGTCAACCGATGCGCGGATTATATTCTCAGCCTCTGCCATGCCCTCGTCGGACACCTCTTCTCCGCAGAAGAGCGTGATATAAGTAGCTCCGCTCATCTTTTCGGTGAGCATCTTAAGGCACTCCTCGGGGGTGTTTGCGACGTACTCGATCTTTCCGTCAACAAGTCCCATCATCTGGTCGTTTTCGATATGCTTGCCGTCGATAGTGGTGTCTCTTACGGCGTGGGTAACGGACATACTTACGACGCGCGTAATAGCTTCCTTCATAGCCTCGGTATTCTCGTCAACCTCGCCGTCGGGATTGAACGCAAGAATTGCGCAAAGTCCCTGCGGAACGCTTCTGGTCTCCATAACGATGACCTTTTTATCCTTGACGAGCTTTGCCGCCTGAGCCGCAACCATATAAATGTTCTTGTTGTTGGGAAGAACGTAAACGACCTCTGCGGGTGTTTTGTTTACGCCGTCTATTATATCCTGAGTGCTGGGGTTCATCGTTTGACCGCCGAATATTATAGTATCAACGCCAAGATCGATAAACGTCTCTTTTATACCCTCACCCATACATACGCTTACAAATCCGAATTTCTTTTCGGGCGCGGCGATAACGGGCTCGTCTTTTTTCTTATCCTGCTTGTCGGAAACGATAGCGGAATGCTGCTTACGCATATTTTCTATCTTGACGGTAGCGAGCATACCGAACTCGCAAGCCTTTTCCATAACGGCACCCGGGTGATCGGTGTGTACGTGTACCTTGATTATGCTCTCGTCCTCTACGAAAACCACGCTGTCGCCAATGCTGCCGACGAGCTTGTGGAACTCCTCTGCGTGTCCCTCACCATGGAACTGCTCGTACTTTTCAACGATACATTCCGTGCAGTAGGGGAAGGTGATATCCTCGGTGTTAAACTCGGAGAAATCAGCCTCACGCGACGCTTCTGCGACGTTTTCTCTTGCTACGGGCGCGCCGTTGAGTGCGGAAAGCATACCGTTAAGCGCGGTCATAAAGCCTGCGCCACCGGCGTCTACGACGTTTACCTCTTTAAGAATGGGGAGCTGGTCGGGAGTATGCGCGAGCGCCTCCTCGCCGACGTCAACGATATAAGCAAACAGACCTCTTACGTCGTCCTTGGCGAATTTATTTTCCGCAACCGCCTTTTCTGCCTCCTCGGCACAATGACGCATAACGGTGAGTATAGTACCCTCGGTGGGGTTCATAACGGCTCTGTAAGCCTCCTCAGTACCCTTGCGGAACGCGCGGGCAACGTCGGTTGTATCTGCCTCATCGCAGTCGCAGAATGCCTTGGACATTCCCCTGAAGAACAGGGAAAGTATTGCGCCCGAGTTACCTCTTGCCGCTCTGAGAATGAGCGAAGCAATCTTTTTGGAAAGCTCGGAAACACCCTGCTGAGCATAGGATTCCTCAAGGTTTCTTACTGCGTCAAGCGTCAGTGACATATTGATACCCGTATCTCCGTCGGGAACGGGAAATACGTTCATATTGTTTATTGCGGTTTTGTTGTTATCAAGCGCGTTAGCTGCCGACAGCATCAGCGCGTATAGGGAAGGACCGTCAAGCTTCATAGTTAATTACCTCTCTGTTCCTATATAGAATATTGCGAGTGTTCCGGGACCCGAGTGAGAGCCGATAACGACACCCGTGTATCCAATTATAACTTCCTTTATTCCAAGCTCGTTCTTTGCACGCTGGGCAACGTACTCTGCGTCTTCGATGCAGTCACCGTGACAGATGAACATAATGTCCTTCTCTGTGACCGTCGCCTTCATTTTATCAAGAAGCGCGTCAAGGGACGCCTTTCTTCCTCTCGCGGTTCCGACCTTTATCAGATGCCCCGCGTTATCCACGTGCATTACGGGCTTTATACCGAGCATAGTGCCGACTGCCGCAGTAGCCGCGCTTACTCTTCCGCCGCGCTTCAGGAACATAAGGTCGTTGACTGTGAATTGGTGGCAAAGGTGAAGTTTCGTCGCCTCTACCCAATCACGCACCTCTTCAATGCTTGCACCCTCAAGTCTTCTCTTTGCCGCAAGATATACGAGCAAGCCCTGACCGAGCGACGCGCAAAGCGTGTCACAGGTATAGATCTTTGCCTCGGGATACTTCTCGGAGAGCTCCTCTGCCGCAAGTCTGCCTGCGTTGTAGGTATTGCTCAGTCCCGAAGAAAATCCAAGATACAGAACGTCAAAGCCGTCCTTTATATAACTCTCCATTACCTCGGAGAAGGTCTCGGGGTTTATAGCCGACGTGCTTGCCGATTTTTTGTCTCGGAGAAATGCGTAAAATTCTTTATGGTCAACGGAACTGTCGGGCTTTGGCTCCTGTCCCTCCATTATTACCATAAGGTCAAGAATTTTTACGTCTATCTCCTTCGCCATAGCGGGAGTCAGGTCTGTTCCTGAATCTGACAGGATAACGTAGTTGCGCATAGGAATATTTCCTTTCTTTAATAAAATAAAAATTACTTAACGAGATGTCTCTTTATCTTTCGTGACGACGTCTTTTCGAATTCGGTATTTCTTATCTCAATTTGCTTTATCTGCTTGTGAGAAGGAAGCTTTTTGTTGAGCTGACGAATATTTCTTTCGATAACGGCGTGAATTTCCTCGGGTGTTGCGTTGGGGACGAACTTTGCGGAATTGGGGTATATAAGTGCAACGAGATTTACCGTCGCGCCGTTCTGGCGTCCTACGACGACGCATTCCTGAATTTCCTCAATATCCGCGAGGTATTCTTCTATCTCCTCGGGGAAGATGTTTTTACCGTTTTCAAGCACGATCACCGACTTGAGTCTACCCGTTATATAGAAGTAGCCGTCGTCATCCTCGTATCCCATATCGCCCGTGCGGAACCAGCCGTCCTCGGTGAATGCAGCCGCGTTTGCCTCGTCGTTGTTGTAGTAGCCGAGCATAACGTTGTCGCCCTTTATCTGTATCTCGCCCTCGGGATATCCGTGAGGACCTATTCCCGTAGCGTCGATACGTCCCTGACAGCAGGGAACTGCGGGTCCTACAGAGCCTATCTTCTGCGCGTAGTAAGGGGTTACGAAGGTGAGGGGAGCGCACTCCGTGATACCGAATCCCTCGTAAACGTTTATACCTAACTCATTGAAAAACTCTATCATCTTGGGGTTGAGCGCAGCGCCACCGCAGATTATCTTTGTAAGTCTGCCGCCGAATGCGTGCGTTACCTGCTTGAACAGTGCCTCTCTCTTATCAATTCCTACCTTGCGGAGCGCGTGAGACGCGGTAAGACCGATACGGAGCTTTTTGTCCTGCCCCGTTTTCTTAGCCTCTGCCCATATCTTCTTATACATCGTATATACGAAAAGCGGAACGAGCACCAATCCCGTAGGCTTGAAGGTCTGGAAGTTTTTAAGTACTCTGGTCAAGGAGTCGTTTATGCAGATTTGAACGCCGTAGTCCATAGCTGCAAGTGATATCGCAAGCTCGTAGGTATGGTGTATGGGAAGCACGGATACTATAACGTCGTCAGGGGTGAAATCTACCGACGCGCAAGCGGACGATACGACAGAGAAAATATTTTTCTGACAGAGCATTACACACTTGCTCGTTCCCGTCGTACCTGATGTAAAGAGCATTTCGCACATTCTCTCTCTGTCCTGCTTGGGATCAAGCTCAAATCTGCCCGCTTCGAGCTCTCGCTTACCCTCTGCGCGCATAGCTCTGTACGCTACGACACCCTCAATGGCAAGCTCGTTTTCATCGGGATCTATCGGTATAAAGGTCTTTATAGTGCTTTCCTCGGATATAACTCCCGCGAGCTTTCCGTTGAAGCTTGAGGAATAAATTATGGCGTCGGCATCAACACTCTCGAGAAGCCCTATAATAGACTTTATCTCAAGCTCCTTGTCCATAGGGATAGCAACGCCGCCCGTTACGAGTATTGCAATGTAAGAAGCGAGCCACGCGGTTGACGTTTCTCCGATAATGGCGATCTTCTTTCCTGCAAGACCTCTCTTCGTAAGACCTGCCGCGGTTCTGAGTATTCTGTTGTAAAATCTTGAATAAGATATGCTGTAAAGCTTTTTGTTTTTGTCGTAATAAGTGAAAGCGGTCTTGTCGCCGTGCTTTGCGATAATTCGGCACATGTCGTACGCATCGGATACACGTTCGTACTTTCTTTCCGTTTTGGGGCGATATACGGTTTTTACCACCCTTTTTTCGTTGTTAGCAGCCATTCTTTCTTTCCTTTCGTTATTTACTTACTTGATTCCTCTGCGATCTTGAGATTACCGCAGATCTTTTCAAATACTCTGTAAAATACTTCGATTTCTTCCATAGGGATTTCCTCGCTGACAGAGGTGTTTATTTTAAGCACTATGCCGTTTATCTCCTCGGCGACCTGCTTTCCCTCACAGGTGAGCACCACCCGTCTTTTGTAGTTTGAATTGCTCGGTCCTTCTACGGCGTAGCCCTTCTGAGCGAGTTCTCCTATTATTCTTGACACCTGCGCCTTGTCCAATTCACAACACTCGGCTATCTGCGTGCGCGTCAAACCTTTTTCGGAAGCGTAGAGCTTTCGGATGCACATAGTATGAGTGCTTCCAAGTCCGAAATCTGCCATATATCTTGACTTTAGCTTGGTGACGCTTCTTGAAGCTCCGACCACGAGAGCCATAAACTCATCAAGTCTATCTTGCCCCACTTTAGTACCTCCTTTTTCTCTCGGTTGTAAATATGATACCATATTTTTGTTGATTTGTCAACATATTTTTCTTTTTTTCTTTTTTTCATATCGTACCGTCATAAAAATGTTATAAAAAATGTAATTACATATTGACAAAACAAAAAAAATATGGTATTATATACAATGTTCCGCGCATGATATGGATTTTGCGGGGTAGCGGAACAGTCCACCGCCTCGGAGACCTCACTCCGTGTAGAAATTAAAGGAAAAACGTAATGGCAAGAGCGACTTTTCACTCTTTCCTATTACCTCATATGCGGGTATGGCGGAATTGGCAGACGCGCTAGATTCAGGTTCTAGTCGGGGTTCCTCGGTGAAGGTTCAAGTCCTTTTACCCGCACCA
>JAZOON010000003.1:0-1938 GCA_045655045.1 Eubacteriales bacterium
AGCGCCAAAAAACTTCTTGACGGAAAAATATAAAGGATATTGGCGAAGTCGAACTGCGTAGCAGCACCGAGCTTTGCGAGGTGGGATTCGGTACCGCCACCCCGGAAAATCCAAAAGGTTAGAATTGTGTCAGAACCTTATTTTGTAGGGACAGGCGTCCTCGACTGTCCGCGAGACGTTCGCACAAAATACACGAAAAAACCGTATTAGTACACACTAAAAATAAAAAACAGGAGAATCTTATTATGAAATATTGCGCGTTCGCCGACGAAGCTTCGGCAAATATAACAGGTCAGATTGCCGCGCTCAAGAGAAACGATTTTCAGTATCTCGAGATAAGAGGCGTTGACAAGGTAAACATATCAAAGATAAGCGCCGAGAAGGCAAAGGAAGTCAAGAAAATGCTTGACGATGCGGGACTTGCGGTCTGGTCTATAGGCTCGCCTATCGGCAAATTCGCTATGGATAAGGATATTTCCGAGCATCTTGAGGTTTACAAGAGAGTGCTTGAAAATTCTTACATACTCGGTGCTGAGAGAATCCGTATGTTCAGCTTCCATCCCGTAGAGGGCGACGACGCGGCGACCACAAAGGAAAAGGCGTTCGAGCGTCTTGACAAGCTTGTTGCAATGACGCCCAAGGACAGAATACTCTGCCACGAGAATGAGAAGCACATTTACGGAGAAACGGCAGAGGCATGTCTTGAAATAATCAAGACCTTCCCCACTATCCGCGCCGTTTTCGACCCCGCGAACTTCGTTCAGTGCGGAGTTGACACGCTTGCGGCGTGGGAAATGCTCAAGGATTACGTCGATTATCTCCACATTAAAGATGCGCTTGCCGACGGAACTGTCGTTCCCGCAGGTCAGGGTATTGGAAACGTTGAGGCGATAGTAAAGGCTTACGTAGCGCAGGGCGGCGAGGTCGTAACGCTTGAGCCTCACCTTCAGAGCTTCGTCGGACTTTCCGCGCTTGAGAACGGAGAATCCGTAAAGCACAGCGGAGTTCGCTACAAGGATAACGATGAGTCCTTCGATGCGGCAGTTTCCGCGCTCAAGGCTATAGTAGCAAGAATTTAAGAGGTGATGAAAATGATTTTAGGAGCGCAATTTTATACTTTAAGAGACTATTGCAAAGACCTTGACAGCTTCTCCGAAACGCTCAAAAAGGTCGCTGACATCGGTTACACCACCGTTCAGATCTCGGGTACTTGTGAATACGAGGCAGACTGGCTCGCAGAGCAGCTTCGCGCGACGGGACTGCGTTGCGTGCTTACACACACAAAGTCCGACAAAATACTTTCCGATCCGAAAAAGGTGTGCGACGAGCACAAGACGTTCGGCTGTCGCAATATAGGTCTTGGAATAGTTCCCGGCGGAAAAAATCTCACCGAGGAAAAATACAAGCAGTTTGTCAAGGATTTCAAGCCCGCAACGAAGGAAATAGTTGCAAACGGCTGCAAATTCTTCTTCCACAATCACTGCGAGGAGTTCACGAAATTCGCGGACGGAAGAAGCTGCATTGACAGAATGCTTGAGGACTTCACCCCCGACGAGCTTAATTTCACGCTTGACACGTATTGGGTTCAGTATGCGGGTGGCGACGTTTGCTCGTATCTTGAAAAGCTTTCGGGCAGACTTGAGTGCATACACCTCAAGGATATGGCTATAGACGGAGCAACGTGGGAGCATCGCATGGCACCTGTCGGATACGGAAATATGGATTTCCCCAAGATAATCGACAAGCCGGCCGACTGCGGCGTCAGCTATCTTCTCGTTGTGCTGGGAAAGTGCTACCACGAAGACCCCTTCGATTGCATAACGAAGAGCTATAAATATCTTAAATCCCTCGGACTTAACTGATAAAGGAGAAAAAAATGGAAAAGATAAGACTTGGTATAATCGGACTTGGAAATATGGGTGCGTCCCACGCAAAGAA
>JAZOON010000004.1:0-6437 GCA_045655045.1 Eubacteriales bacterium
TATTTCCCTTGGCGAGAAGCTTTGAAATAGCTTTATTGAGGTTCTTCATAGCCACCATATTGTCACTGAGCGGCAAAAGACCTCCCGCTCTCATCATCTCGCCCATAAAGCCCTTCATATTGTTAAACGGCGCGCCGATAATGTAAACTCTGTGTCCCTTAGCCGCCTCCTGAACCGCAAGGCAATCAAATTTGTTGACGTGATTACAGGTGATTATCGCGCCGCCGAGTCCTTCGAGATTTTCTCTGCCGTAAAATTCCGTCTTAAGTATATTCTTATTCGCCTTTTTACGGAATGGCTGAACGTAAAACACCCTTTCAAGCTCTCTTTTAATTTTAAGGAATCCCCTTGGTATATACGGATAGCTCTCGTCAACAGGCAGAGCCATACTCATATCAACAGGGTCAACGTGGCGGTCAAACTCGCCAAGCCGCTCGTATTTCTCAATATCCGCAAGGACCTGAAGTCTTGTACTCTCGTCCATATCGGTCTCCTTTTTCAGTCATTTCTCCTCGGTAAAATCAACGCGCTCGATAACTTCCCACGTGCCGTTTGCTTTCGTTGGGAATATAAGCGGCTTTCCAACTATGTAAATATACTGCATATAGAAAAGCGGGTGCACCAAGGCAAGCACAAGCTTGCGGCGCATAGGCAGTCGTATATTTTTTTTGTCGGACAGCATAGCCAATACGGTAAACGCCAGAAGCGACAAGTATATCAGCGCAAGCGCCGAGGCGCTCAAGGTAAGGCACAGCCCCCACAAAGGTTCACGCATAACTCCGAGAGCCACCGCCATTATCGCCATAACGCCGCAATATACGGCAGGTACTCCCATAAGTCCGAATATCGGCTTTAGTCCTCGCGTATAATAATTCTCTCCGCGAGTACAGCCTTTTTTCACAGCTTTTCTGTATAGTCTCTCCGACTGCACCACTCCCGTCAGCCATCTGCGACGGCGTTTGTTGGTAACGGAAAGCTTTTGCGCCTCCTCCATATAAAGCACGGCGTGCTCGTAATAGAAGAATTTTCTGTGGTCGAGCGCCGCCTCGTACATAAGCTCTATGTCCTCGGTCAAGGTCTTTTTGTACGGCCAGCCGCCCTTTTTCTTTATAACGTCAGCCGTCAGCATAAGTCCCGTTCCTACGGTAAAGCAAGGATATCCCTTTGCAGACTTGTAGCGGTTCCCGAGATTATCAATCATCGTCCAGATAAGCCCGTTACAGCACGCGGACGCAGTGCATTCCTTAAGCGTACCGTAAAAATAGTTCTTTACCACCTTTTTCGAGCATACAACATCCGCTCCCGTGGAGAGCGCGTTGTTCATCTCGGTCAGAAAATCGGGCGCGAGTCCACAATCCGCGTCAATTATCAGGTACGCGTCGTACTTGCTTTCATCCTCGGCAAGTATCGCTCGCATACAAGTGTCAAGCGCGTCGCTCTTGCAGGTCTGATCGGTGACGGCGAGCGGAATAAATCCGTGCTCCTTTGCCATTTTAACGGTCGCGTCCTCGGGGTCCGCCACGATAACGTGAACGTCGAAAAGCTCCCTCGGATAATCCTGAGCCACGATATCCTCAAAAAGCCTTCCAACCGCTCTGCTTTCGTCCCTTGCGGGAATGAGTATCGCTATTCTGTTCTTTTTTTCATTGACAAGCCTGTCTTGCTTCTTAAATGCGTAAGTCCAGCAAGCAAGTCTTGGCAAGCTTCTTACAAAATAAAATATCAATGCGGCGGCAAACACCAAGCTCAAAGCTATTATAAATGCTAACATAGTTTCTCCTACGTTTTATTCACAAAAACCAAGTAATGTAGTATTCGATACCATATTATATCACTGTCACCCATTTTTGTCAAGTATTTTGTCAAAAAAATTCCAAGGAAGAGTTTTTGGCACGTCAACCGAAAAACTCAAAAGCTCTCCGCTTTTCGGATGAGGAAAGGTCAGGCTGTACGCGCAAAGCGCAATTTTCTCCACGTCTGTCTTTGGCGCGCCGTATCTGCGATCTCCCGCAAGCGGCAGACCTCTTGAGGCAAACTGAACGCGTATCTGATGCGTTCTGCCTGTAAAAAGCTCAACCTCGACGAGTGAAAATCCCCTTTCGGATTGCAAAAGTCGGTATTTCAGTCTTGCCGATTTTACCCCGCGCCTCTCTCTGTCCACTACGAAGGATTTTCCTCTTGACCTGTCGTAATATAAAAGGTCGCAAAGCTCAACCTCGCCCTCACTCGGTGTTCCGCAAAGCACCGCAAAATACTTCTTCTTAAATTCTCCGTGGGCGATTGCGGAAGAAAGCGCGGCGGCTGCCGCCGCGCTTCTTGCATAAACCGTGACTCCCACGGTATCCTTATCTAATCTGTGTACGGGAAATACGTCCGTATTTCTTTCACCTTGCGAGGAAAGCTCACTTGAAAGAAGCGTAATAAGAGAATTTGCTCCCTCTCCCTCAGAGAGCGTTCCCGACGGCTTTTCGCATACCGCCACGTATTCGTCAAGATAAATTATCTTCATTTTTACCTCTCGTCAATTATACATCAAAAACGTTATTTTGTCAACAACGGCGCGTCAATTTAAATCCGTAATAAGCATCACACAGAAGGTGAATAGCAAAACGGTGCTTTCGCGTCCTCACGAAGGCACGGAAATATCAACGTCCGATATGACCGCATCTATATCCGACACATTTCCCATATTGTAAAAATAGGTTTTTCCTATCTTACTGCTGTCACACAGCAATACCTTTTTTGCGCTATGTTCAAACATCACCTTCCTTAGATTTGCCTCTTCAATAGCGTTATCCGTCATTCTTCCCTTGTCGTCAAGTCCGTGACAGGAGAAAAAAAGTATATCAGCGTTTATATTGCGGACAAAGTCCTCTGCTTGCTCACCGACGTAGGAAAAGGAGTGTATTATCATCTGTCCGCCCGTGCAAAAGGTGCGGATATTGGCTTCAGCCAACGCGACCGCCGTTTTTGCTCCGCTCGTTATAACGGTGAGATTGTTAAGCCTTGCAAGATACGGCACCATATAATACGCGCTCGTAGAGCCGTCAAGCATAACCACCATTCCGTCCTCTACAAGCTCCGCCGCGCGACGTCCTATCTCCACCTTGGTGGAGCTTTTTTCGTTTTCACGGAGAAAGAACGGTATTTCTCTGTACGCCGCCTCGGTATTGAGTATCGCTCCGCCGTACACCTTGGTGATTATCCCTTTGTTATGCAGCTCCGTAAGGTCGCGGCGTATGGTAGGCTCACTGACGAACAGCTTTTGAGAAAGCTCACTGACGCTTATCTCGGGGTTTTCCTTAAGCTCCTCCACTATCCGTATATGTCGTTCACTGACCATCATAATTTTGTACCTCTTTGTGATTATTTGTGATTATTTTTTGCGCCGATAATGATTATTTATAGTATTTCTTGGCGCTCGTTGACTTTTTGATAACATTCTGCTTTAATTATAATACCAAAAGACAAAATTGTCAATACAAATTGAAAGGAATTTTTACAATGAAAGCAGTAATGTACGGCGCAGGCAACATCGGCAGAGGCTTTATCGGTCAGAGACTCTATCTGTCAGGCTACCACACCACGTTTATTGACGTAAACGACGCGGTGGTTGACCTTATCAACCAAGAGAAGAAGTACCCCATTTTCGTAACCAGAGGAACGGAATACGTATCCGAGTGGGTTGAAAACGTTGACGCGGTCAACGGCAAGGACGCAGACGCGGTAGTCAAGGCTATCTCAGAGTGCGATATTCTTTGCACTGCGCTCGGAGTACCGATACTCCCCAGAGTCGCCCCCCTTATAGCAAAGGCAGTTGAGGCGAGAATTGATGCAGGTCGTCCTCTCAACATTCTCATTTGTGAGAATATGATAGGCCCAAACGAATATCTCCACGGTCTTGTTGAACCTCTTATCCCCGAGGAAAAGAAGGCGGCGTTTGAGGAAAATATCGGATTTGTATGCGTGTCCGTAGGACGTACCGTTCCCCCCACACCCGAGGATATTACCGCAAAATACCCCTTGGCGGCGTGCGCTGAGCCTTACAGTGAGCTTCCCGTTGACGCAAAGGGCTTCCGTCCCGTCGGCTGTGAGTATCCTCCCATACTTGAGCTTGTTCCCTTTTCTCCCTTTAATTTCTTTATTGAGAGAAAGCTCCTCATACACAATATGGGACACGCGCTTCAGGCTTACTACGGATATCTCAAGGGATACGAGTTCATATTTGAGACGGCTTGCGACGGAGAGATAAAGTACGTTCTTACCCGCGCGCTTCTTGAGTCTGCCCGCGCGCTTTGCAAGAGACATGGCGCGCCTCTTGACGATGCGCTTCAGTTCGTTGAGGACCTTATGGTAAGATTTGAAAACAAGCTCCTCGTTGACTCCTTTGACAGAGTCGGACGTGACCCCAAGCGCAAGCTCTCCGAGGGAGACAGACTTGTCGGCGCGTTCAAGATGGTAAAGGAAGAGGGCGGAGTTCCCGCGCACATCGCGGTAGGTATTGCGGCAGGCTATCTCTTCGATATGCCCACAGATCCCGCGGCAGTGGAAATAACCGATTTTGTCAAGGCAAACGGACTCCCCGCGGCACTTGAAAAGTACAGCAACATCACCGACGCTGACGACGTCGCTATGATAAAGACCTTCTACGATATGTTTGTCGAGAAAGCTCCCTTTGAGAAATTCGTTGAAACGCTTGCGGCTATGAAGAGCGTAAACGCACACTGATGATTTCGGTAATACGTTGAATTTTTCAAAAATTCCTTATTCTGCTAAAAAGTCGCTTTCACTATCTTTTTGATAGCAAAAGCGACTTTTGTTTTTATATTTTCGTGCTTACGTTACGCGTCTATCTTCATATCACCCGTCTGTATCCAACCGAGCTTTCTGAATATCTCATTAAAGACGAGTGAGAGTACCGCGGGAAGCACCACGCAGATAAGCGCAAGTCCTACCCACATCATAGCATCCCATTCCCCCTTCATCGTGTCAAGCACACCGATAGGTCCGACAAGTCCGCACGTTCCCATTCCTGCCGCAACTCCCTGACATTTAAGCTTGAATACCATAGTTGAGAGCGGTCCCGTAACAGCAGACGCAAGTATCGGAGCGAGCCATATCGCAGGCTTCTTGACGATATTTCCCATCTGTAGCATCGACGTTCCAAGTCCTTGGGATACCACGCCGCCCCACTTGTTTTCTCTAAAGCTTACCGTAGCAAAGCCAACCATCTGAGCGCAGCATCCCGCAACGCAAGCGCCGCCCGCGAGCATAAAGCCCTCGGCAGTTCCCGAAAGCACCGCCGCTTCAAGAGCCGACGCGGAGAATATCATAGCGCATATAGCCGCGCTGGATATCGGCAGAGTAAGAACGATACCCATAATAACCGATACCACGATACCCATAAGCAATGGCTGAATGGTCGTTGCCCAAGAAATGAACGTACCGAGATAATACATTACGTAAGAAACAAGAGGACATATAGCCCAGGTTGCCGCAAAGCCGACGAGCAAGGTCACAACGGGCGTGACGAGTATATCGACCTTAGTTTTTTTCGACACGAGCATACCTATCTCCGCCGCGATGATTACAGCAAAGAATGCGCCCGCGGGTCCTGCGGAGTAGAACACTCCCTCTCCCGCCTTGGCGGTAACCGCCCACTCGCTTATAGCTCCGCCGTTTATAACCGCTCCCATAGCGTTTGACATAGCTCCGACCGCCGCGCAGGAAAAGATCACGAGCGGATCTGCGCCGAGTCTGTACGCAATAGCAACGCCTATAGCCATTCCCGTCGCCGCCTTGGCGTAGGTCGCTATCGTGCCGAGAAACTCAAGCTTCGTGAAATCCGCCACCGTGCCGAAGATCGTACCGATAAGCAGAGATGCGAAAAGTCCGAGTGCCATCGCGCCCATAGCGTCAATAAAATAACGTTTCAGATATTTTTTTACCGTTTCCATTTTTTCTCCTTTTTTCGGTTTTTATTTAAATTAAGTAGTATTATATCACTTTTGTCACGCAATTTCAAGTATTAAATCGTCGATTTTTCAACAAAAATGCGTAGCGTCGGAGTAAAAACTTTGAAAACATTGTAAAAATATTTATTTGAACACTCATTATACTTGACATTTGAGCGTTATTAAGTTATAATTAAATGATGTAATTCTATAAAAAAAGCAAAAGGAGATAACTATGATAAAATTAACCGCAAACGGCGTGTATCTTGTTGACGGCAAGCCCGCGGCTTCCGCTTCGGTTCCCGCCGCTGAAGCAAGAAAAAATACCATCGCTTATTCGATAATGAGCGCGCATAACGTCTCGGACACCGAGGGTCAGATGCGTATAAAATTCGACGCTCTCGCTTCGCACGATATAACCTACGTGGGTATTATCCAGACGGCTCGCGCAAGCGGTCTTAAGGAATTCCCCATTCCCTATGC
>JAZOON010000005.1:0-10676 GCA_045655045.1 Eubacteriales bacterium
ACAATTTGGGGCAGTTCAGAATGCGTTTGCTCTTTATTTATATACTTATAATTCCGAACGCGCTGAGCACGGACGATACGAGTATCGCGAGTATGCACACGGGAGCTACGAAACGGATAACCACCGAGAACACGCTCTTAAGTCTGAATTTTGAACCCTCGAGCTGGACCTCTTCAATTACAGCCTTGGGCTTGAGAATGAAGCCGACGAAGATACAGGTGCAAAGAGCAACTATAGGCATAATTACGTTGTTGCTGATGAAATCGAAGAAATCGAGTATCTGCATACCCATAACGGTTACGCCGCTCCACAGGCTGTAGCCGAGAGAAGAGGGAACTCCGAGAAGCAGGCAGATTCCAATGACGATAAAGCAACAAAGCTTTCTGTCGAGCTTGAATTTATCGTGGAATATAGAAACTATCGTTTCCATAAGAGAAATAGCCGAAGTCAAAGCCGCAAGAAGCACCATAAGGAAGAATATAGAGCCTATCACGTCACCGCCGGGCATAATATCAAATACCTTGGGCAGAGTTACGAACATAAGTCCGGGACCTGCGCCGAGCGCTGCGGGATCTCCGCCCGAGAACGCGAATACGGCGGGAATTATCATAAGTCCCGCGAGGAACGCAACTCCCGTGTCAAATATTTCTATCTGCTCGGTTGCGGACTCTATGCTAACGTCCTTCTTCATATAAGAGCCGTACGTTATCATAATACCCATAGCCAAGGACATAGAGTAGAAAAGCTGTCCCATAGCGGCAACGACCGTCATAATAGAAAACTTTGAGAAATCGGGTTTGAGGTAGTAAACAACGCCGTCAATCGCGCCGTCAACCGTGCATATGGTGTAAACTGCAACGAAAAGTATAAGAGCGATAAGCACGGGCATCATTACCTTGCTTACCTTCTCAATTCCTTTTTCGACACCCAAAAGAACGATAACCGCCGTTACTGCCAGAAAGAGCAAGAACCAGCCCAAGGGCTCGACGGTGCTTCCGATATAATTACCGAAGAAGGAGTCCTGTGCCATAGCCGAGGTTTGTCCTGCTATAGAGCCAACCATATATTTAGTTACCCAACCGCCTATAACTGCGTAGTATGGAAGGATAATACACGGAACGACCGAGCCGAGCACACCGATGAACGAAAATCTCTTGTCCAGAGACTTAAACGCGCCGATCGCGCTTTGCTGCGTTTTGCGTCCTATAGCTATTTCGGCAACCATCAGGGAAAAACCGAAGGTTACGGAAAGGATAATATAGACGAGCAGGAAGATACCGCCGCCGTATTTTGCGGCGAGGTAGGGAAATCTCCATATATTACCGAGTCCTACCGCAGAGCCTGCCGCCGCAAGAACGAAACCGATCTTGCCTGTGAATGAGCTTCTTTTCGTAGTCATAAAAATCTCCTAATTTGAAATACAACTATTATATTATACCACACTTTCCTTGAAAATTCAACACGTTTTTTCTCTTTAAGACGTTTTATTTCCAAAGATTGACTAAATTTATTATTTTTACGCCTTTTTTTGACGCATAATCCACTGTGTACGCCGTGCCGCCGACATTTTTATAAAGATAAGCCACACAAAAATCCGAGCCGTCCGTCATTTTTCTGTTGCGCAAATGCATACAGCCTCGGTGATAGCTTTCCGAGGTATAAAGAATATCATCGGCATTTTTCAGCACGTACTCATAAATATCCTTGTCAAAATGACTCCAATTATCCGCTTGATCTTTGCAGGGAAGAAAAAGCTCCAGCCGAACGAACGGGTATATTTTTTTCTTTTCGAGCACCTTGAGAGCCGCTAACGTATCAAAGCCCAACGCGCCGCCCGCCCGAAAGACCGTAACGCCGTTTTTTATAAGCGTTTCAAGCGTTTCGTCAAGCTTTACGGTGAGAAATTCGGCGTGAGAAGCGTTCATTTCTCTGTGCCCGGTAAAAAAACAAATAAAATTCTTTTCCAATCTATAATCCTTTCTCTCACGGACAGTCGAGGACGCCTGTCCCTACAAAATAAGGTTCTAACAAAGATTTTCTGCGTATGTTCGCTATCTTTTTTTTTGGAAAAAGGCAGCGCCAAAAAACTTTCGGGCAGGTAAAAGATAAAAATAGTGGCTTACCGTTGTTTTTATATATTCCCCTGTCCATAAGTTCTTTTAAGGGAGCATGAGGGAAACTTTCTCGAAAGAAAGTTTCCCTCAAAAACATTAAAACGTCAACGCTATCTATTATTTTCTCTTGAGATCAACGACTATCTTCGTTCCGTCAAGGTCAATTTCACCCGTGAACTCGGGAGCTGCGGGAGCTTCAAGGGTAGCGAGAAGGTCGTGCGTGAGCTGTTCCTTCTTTTCTTCAATTATGCTCTTTATAAGCTCGGAGTCGGTATTGAAGCCGATGAGTATCTTATCGCTTACGTCGAAGCCCGCTTCCTTACGGAATACCTGACACTGGCGAACTATATCACGGAGAATACCCGCTCTTTGAAGCTCTTCGGAAATGGTCGTATCGATTGCTACGAACTCGCCGTTGTTCTTGTAAATCGCAACGTTGTCGGCAGATCTTGCGTTTACCGTGAATACGTCAGGCTCGATCTCGAGGTCGAGAAGCTTAAGGCTCTCGCCTCTCTTGACAGCGTCGGACAGCTTCTGCTGCTCAGCGTCATCAAGACCTGCAAGGTAAGCCTTAACGTCGTTTGCGCGGTTCTTAAGAACGCGACCTGCGACCTTGAAGTTTACCGTGAGGAAGTTAGCTTCAAGCGAATCGGTATTTTCAAGCTCCTTAATATCCATCATATTAAGCTCGCTTCTTATGATACCGCCAAACGCCTCGATAGCTGCGTGGTTTGCCTCAGTTGCGCTTACGTAGATAGCGGGGAGAGGCTGACGTATCTTTATCTGCTTTTCGTTACGGAGCTTAAGACCGAGAGAAATAATGTCTCTTGCTTTGTCAACGTTTGCGAGTATCGCTTCGTCGATAACGTCAAGGTCTGCGCGGACGGTGGGCCAATCCGTGAGGAATACGGACTCTGCCTGCTCATCGGAGTATCTCTTAACGAATCTCTGCCATGTCGTTTCCGTTATAAAGGGAACGATGGGAGCCATTATCTGAGTTATCGCCTTGATAGCGTAGAAGAGGACTGCGTATGCGTTCTGCTTGTCCTCGCCGTTTTCCGTACTCCAGAAGCGTCCGCGGTTTACGCGGATGTAGAAGTTGGATATACCGTTTACGAACGCCTCAAACGCCGTAACTACCTCTCTCGTGGAGTAGTCGCCCATATACTTGGATGCTTCCTTGATAAACGCGTTCGTGCGGATGACCAGCCATCTGTCGATATCGCAAAGCTTGTTTATATCGAGCTTTGCAAGGTCAACCTTTGCGTTGTCGATATCAGCGTAGGTAGCGAAGAAGGTTTCGAGATTCCAGAAAGCGAGGAGCTTTCTCTTTGCCTCGTCGCCGAGCGTAAATCCGAAGCGGACATCGCCTGACGTTGAGGAAGAAGCGAAGATATAACGCGATGCGTCAGCGCCGATAATGTCAGCCGCTTCGTCAAAGCGTATCATAAAGCCTGTCTTTGAGAATCTGCTTCCGTCCTCGGAAACGACCATTCCGTGAGTGCTTACTCTTTCGTATGGAGGCTCGTCAACGAGAACCGTACTCATAAACAGCATAGAGTAGAACCACAGACGGATCTGCTCCTTCATTTCAAGCACGTGCTCTGCGGGGAAATATTCCTTCCAGAATTCCTTGTCCGTGAAGTGCTTGAGCGTTGAGAAGGGAACGATACCCGCGTCAAGCCATACGTCACCGACCTGCGTTATTCTCTCAACGGGGGTGTGACACTTGGGACAGTCTATCTTTACCTCGTCTATCCAAGGACGGTGGAGGTGGGGGATAGCGTCAACCTTTGACTTGTCAACGGCTCTTTCGTAAAGCTCTTCCTTTGAGCCGACTACGGTAAGCTCACCGCACTCGGGACACTTGTAGAAGGGAAGGGGAAGACCGTAGAAACGCTTACGGGAGATGTTCCAATCAGACATATTCTCAAGCCAGTCAAGCATTCTCTTGCCCTGATAAGCGGGCTCCCAACGAACCTTGTTGGCGTTCGCGATAAGGCGCGGACGAAGCTCGTCAACGGCAATTGCCCATTCTTTAACGAGACGGAACAGGATCTCCTTCTTACATCTCCAGCAAACGGGATAGCTGTGCTTATATTTGTGCGTATAGAAGAGCTTACCTCTGTTCTTCAGCTCGTCAAATACCATCTGACGGCTCTCCTGAGCGTCAACTCCCGTAAGGAAGCCGAAGCCGCCGTAGAATATGCCGTACTCGTCAACGGGGATTATCTTGGGAAGTCCCAGGGATTCGCCGAGTGCAAAGTCCTCAGCACCGCAACCGGGAGCGATGTGAACGACTCCGCAGCCCTCTGCCTCGTCAACCTCGTCCCAGAGAACTATCTTGTGAGCGAATTTCTGCTCTTCCATTTCGGGGAAGCAGGTCTCGTACTCAAGTCCCGCAAGGTCTGCGCCCTTCATAGTATCAAGAAGCGTAACGCCGTCCTTGCCCTCAAACTTCTGCTTGTAGTAATTCAGCGAGGTAACGTAGTTGTGCTCCTCACCCTCAACGTGAAGTCTTACGTAGTCCATTTTCTCGTTTACGGCGAGTGCTACGTTTGCGGAGAGCGTCCAAGGTGTGGTCGTCCATACGAGAATGTAGTCGTTCGTGCCGATGATAGGAAGCTTGAAGAATACCGCCTCGTGCTCTATCTCCTTGTAAGAGCCCGTCATTTCGTGCTCGGAGAGGGACGTTCCGCAACGGGAACACCAAGGCATAGGCTTGTACACCTCTTTTATCCAGCCGCCCTCGTGGCACTTTTTGAGGAACGCCCAGATACCCGTGATATTTTCGTCGGTGTAAGTATAGTAAGAGTTATCCCAATCCATCCACTGACCGAGACGTATTGACTGGTCGGTTATAACGCCCGAATATTTCTTAACGCGCTCGATACACTTGTCCGTAAACTTATCAAGACCGTAAGCCTCGATGTCGTGCTTGGTCTTGAAGCCGAGCTCCTTTTCGACCTCGACCTCGACCCAGAGTCCCTGAGAGTCAAAGCCGTTACGGTAGTGCGTATCGCAGCCCTTCATTGCGTTGTACTTGATGAAGGTATCCTTAAGCGTTCTTCCCCAGACGTGGTGAATACCCATGGGGTTGTTCGCGGTTATAGGACCGTCGATAAAACGGTATTTCGGACCGCCTGCGTTTTTAGCCTTAAGCTTCTTGAAGCAGTCGTTTTCCTTCCAGAACGTGAGGACTTCCTTCTCATTTTCCACGAAGGAATATTTTGTGTCAAACTTTTCCTGCATTTTATGTTTAATCCTTTCAATAAATATACAAACAATATAAGCCAATATACGGAGATAGTATACCACATCATTGACGAAAAGTCAATGATTTTATCACAATTTATGTAATTTACCGCCGTAAAATATCTAAAAAACGGACTGTCTCAAACTGTAGATCTGAGACAGCCGGTTTTTTTACTTTAAGGCTGAGTTTTTTCAAGGTAATCTGCCATAAGGGCATCTTGCAATTTTTTGAGAAGCTCAGGTGCTCTTCCGCCGACGGGCTTGCCGTCAACCGTGCACACGGGTCTGCAAAGCGTTCCCGACGAGGTTACCACGACCTCTGCCGCACTCATAAGCTCCCCGAGCGTGTAAGGCTCTTCTCTGACGGTAACGCCAAAGCGCTCGCACATCTTTATGAGATGCGCTCTCGCGACACCCGCAAGTATGAGGTTATCCGCAGGTGCGGTCTTAACGCTTCCGTCGTCAAGAATTATTGATATATTGGAGTGCGCGCATTCCGTAACGCGACCGTTTCTGTGGAACACCGCCTCGTCAGCTCCCGCGGCTTCAGCTTTTGCGGACGCAAGGACTGTGGGAATGAGGTTGAGCGTTTTCATATTACAGTGAAAAAACCTCGTATCCTCAAGACTTATAAGACTCATAGGCGTGTATATATCCTTTATCTTCATAGGTCGGAGCGTTATCCAGACGTTTGCCACAAGACCTTCTGCGGGCGCGTGGTTGCGGAGCTGCGTGCCGCGCGACACCTGCCAATATACGAGCTGCTCGTGGGAATCGAGCTTCTTTACAAGCTCCCTTATTATGTCCGAAAATTCCTTTTTGGTGTGGGGAATGTTCAAACCGAGAATATGCGCGCTTTCGTAAAGTCTGTCCATATGCTCGTCGAGCGAATATATTTTGTAGTTTCGGCAATACGCGACCTCAAAAATACCGTCGCCGAAATAGCAAGCTCGGTCGTTCATAGGAACGGTCATATTTTCAAGCAGATCGTATTTTCCGTTATAATAACCCAAATTTTCCACGGGGTATCTTCCTTTCGAGAGTTTTTACTCTATCTTATGCTGTCAACGAATTAATTATAACACACGTCGGACGTATTGTCAACGACAGACTTGTAAAACTTTTACTACCACTTGATTTTTATTTTAAAGTATGTTATAATTAACACAAAATATGGAAAGGAAAAACTACGTTACGGTTTTCTGATTAATATTGTCAAAGCGGTAATGTAAAGAAGGAAAAAGACTTGAATATTTTTCGCAATACTATACTCGGACCGAAAATATCAGAGTCGCTGTCGTCTGTCCTGCCCGTGACGGGTATCGTTCTGTTGCTTTTGGTGACGGTCGTACCCGTGCCCGCCGAGATGCTGCTTGCGTTCCTTATCGGCGCGGTGTTTCTTATCGTGGGAATGGGACTGTTCACGCTTGGCGCGGAGACGGCGATGACACCTATGGGGCAGTACGTCGGCTCTAAGATCACTAAATCAAGAAAACTGTGGGTGATCGTTTTCGTCTCGCTTTTCGTTGGAACGATGATAACCGTGTCCGAGCCTGATCTTACGGTGCTTGCAAATCAAATATCCTCGATCCCGTCCGCTATGCTGATATGGTCGGTAGCACTGGGAGTCGGACTTCTGCTCGTCGTAGCAATGCTCCGCATACTCTTTAAGGTCAAGCTGAAATATTTGCTTCTCGCGCTTTACGCGATAGTTTTTGCCGTTGCTTTTTTCGTGCCTGATAACTTCCTCGCGGTCGCGTTCGACTCGGGCGGAGTTACCACGGGGCCTATGACCGTTCCGTTTATTATGGCTCTCGGCGTGGGCGTTGCGTCCATACGTCCCGACGACGGCGCATCCGACAGCCTTGGTCTTGTTGCGCTTTGCTCCGTAGGACCGATACTTGCGGTTATGCTTCTCGGTATGTTTTACGACGTTGGCGGACTTGGAGTCAGTGATTATACCATGGACATCTCCAATAGCTCGCGTGACATAATTTCCATTTTTATAAAGCATCTGCCTCACTACGCAGCCGAGGTCGCTATGGCAATAGGACCTATCGTTATCTTCTTCCTTATTTTTCGTCTGATAAGCGGTGGAAGAGGCTCTAAGGGACTTGGAAAGATACTCGTCGGTGTGGCTTATACGTACGTCGGACTCGTGCTTTTCCTTGCGGGTGTCAATATAGGATTTATGCCCGTCGGAAACTATCTCGGATACGCTCTTGCGGATTCCGCGCTCAAGTGGGCGATAATTCCTCTCGGTATGGTTATGGGTTACTTTATAGTTGCTGCCGAGCCTGCGGTGCACGTGCTTACCAAGCAGGTTGAGGACGTAACGTCGGGCGCAGTTCCGAGAAAGGCACTCTCACTTACCCTGTCGCTTGGCGTTGCGGTATCCATCGGTATTGCGATGCTCCGCGTACTTACGGGAATTTCACTTATGTGGGTCGTAGTTCCGGGATACCTGATCGCTCTTGTGCTATCGTTTTTCGTGCCCGACATATTCAGCTCTATTGCGTTTGACTCGGGCGGAGTTGCCTCAGGTCCTATGACGGCAACGTTCCTATTGCCATTTGCGGTTGGAGCTTGTACGGCGGTTGGCGGAAACGTGGTAGAGGACGCGTTCGGACTCGTGGCTTTGGTCGCTATGACTCCGCTTATTGCAATTCAGGTGATGGGACTTTCATACAAGCTCAAGCAAAGAAAGGGAGCGGCAGAGGAAGAAAAGACTGTCGAAGAGCCTATTATTATCGAAACGAATACCGTTTTGGATGACGATATAATCGATCTGTAAAGGAGACTGACGGATGAAGGATTTGTTTTTACTAATAACTATAGTCCGCAGAAAGGACGCCTCGGAGTACGAGGAATTCTATAACGGACACGGAGTTGGGGTGGTGTATACGACCGCCTGCAACGGAACGGCGCACGCAAAGACGCTTAACCTGCTTGGAATAGAGCGAACGGAAAAATCAATGCTTTTGTCCACGGTGACGGGCGACACGCTTGAAAAGCTCAAACGCCGCCTGACGGTGGATATGAAGATAGATCTGCCCGACAGGGGAGTCGCTATGGCAGTGCCGCTTTCAGGAGTTGGCGGAAGCCGCGCCCTTGACTATTTCACAGCAGGACAGACAATTACCGAAAACAAAGACACGGAGGATAACAGTATGCAATCTTCACACGAGCTTATCGTTGCAATATATGAAAGAGGATATACCGATCTCGTAATGGATGCCGCAAGAGAGGCGGGAGCAGGCGGCGGAACGACTATCAACGCAAAGGGAACTGCGGCGGGTGCTGAAAAGTTCTTCGGACTTTCTCTGGCGGTGGAAAAGGAGATAGTATTTATCGTTTCGTCTACGGAGAAGAAGAAGGACATTATGAAGGCGATAATGCAAAAGGCGGGAGTGGATTCCAAGGCGCACGCGCTTGTGTTCTCTTTGCCCGTTTCGACGACCGCAGGCTTCAGATTTGCTGATACGGTGGAAAAGGAATAATAAAAATTACAGCCCGACGGATTTTACGTCGGGCTGTTGCTTTTTGTGTGTTCGCTTATTTCTTTCGTGCAAACGTCTCGCGGGGCGTCGAGGACGTCGCCCCCTACAGATTATAACAAACATATAGGTTCACGCTGTACGTTTCGTGCGAACATCTCGCGGACAGTCGGGGACGCCTGTCCCTACAAACTTCACCTTAAAGTCCCCCAATGACAGCACAGAGCCGCTATTATCCTTTATATTTTTTCGTCAAAAAGTTTTTTGGTGCTACCTTTTTTTCAAAAAAGGTAGATAAACCGCGTCCCCCCGCGTCCCCGCATCTCCGCGTCCCCCCGCATCCTCTCAAAAAATACTCATGATCTCACTTTCCTTTCAGCCGCTTTCTCAAAACGTCATTTTTCCAGACGTGTGTTTCCGAAGCCTTTTGAAGCTGACGGCGGTTGGTGAGGTCGGAGAGAGTAACCGAAAGCGTTACGGTAATGCCGCCTTCTTCGTCCGAGATGGCTTTGCACGAAAGGCGGTAGCGGTAGGTGTTTTTTGAGGACGGAAGCAAAGAGGGAAGTCTTTGAACGCAGTACGAATGACAAAGATTTTGAATTTTCAAATAAAAATTATTCATTTTTGGGAAATCTTCGCATACGGGAACGGTTAACACAGAGATAAGCTCACCGCCGTCGGATAGCCGTATTTTTTCTTTTTTTATTTCGTCGGTCATAGGATACTCCTTTTTATCGGCACATATACTTTATCGTTATATCATATAGATTTTGTGCGAAATGTATTCTGAAATGAAAGTTTTTTATGAAATTTTTTAATCTCACTCTTGTAAAACGCGGGGAAATGTGATATAATGGTAAAACATTATATAATTATGAATATTATTTTTGCAAAAATCCATTGATTCGGAGGTGTAGCTGATTTGAATTTTGACGGTATAGTAAACGAAAAAAATGAGGCTGTTGAGAAAATATTTGAAAGCTGCGTGGCTGAGGCGAAGACGGCAAACCGTATTCCTGCCGAGGCGTTTGATAGCTATAAGGTAAAAAAGGGCTTGCGCGAGAAGGACGGAACGGGCGTTATGGCGGGTGTTACCAATATTGGTAACGCGCACGGATACGTCGTTTACGACGGTGAGAAGATCGCCGATGAGGGTAAGCTTGAATACAGAGGAATGAATCTCGTTTCTCTTATAGACGGCTTCAGAGCCGAGGACAGATTCGGATTTGAGGAGTGCGTTTACCTCTTGCTCTTCGGTAAGCTCCCGACGGCTCAGCAGCTTTCGGATTTCTGTGAGCTTCTGGCATCAAGAAGACGACTGCCTATGGGCTTTAGCGAGAGCATCATAATGAAAGCGCCGTCGCCGTCTATTATGAATAAAATGGCTATGTCCGTGCTTGCGCTTTATGCATACGACGAAAATCCCGACGATACGAGCCTTGAAAATACGCTTCGTCAGAGCATCGACGTTATAGCAAAGTTGCCCGTTATAGCCGCAAACTCTTACAGAGTTTACAGAACGTATTTCCACGGCAAGAGCCTTAATCTGCACACGCCTAAGGAAGAGCTTTCCACGGCGGAAAACTTCCTCAGAGTATCCCGTTCAAGCAAGACCTTTACCGATGAGGAAGCAAAGTTGCTTGACCTTTGTATGGTAATTCAGGCGGAGCACGGCGGCGGAAACAACTCAACGTTCTCCTGCCGAGTTCTTTCTTCGTCGGGAACCGATACTTATTCTGCGATAAGCGCGGCAATAGGCTCGCTTAAAGGACCGCTTCACGGCGGAGCTAACATAAAGGTTCAGGAGATG
>JAZOON010000006.1:0-2972 GCA_045655045.1 Eubacteriales bacterium
CGACAATTACGTAACCTTTACGTCACAGGTGGGTGCGGGAGAAAGCTTTTTGCAGGACTCCTTGGGCAGAAGGATAGGGCTGATCAAGGACAGAAGCTTTTTTATACTTGAAGGGGATAAGTCCTACGGAATATGCGGACTGCCCGTGAAAACTGAAAGAGACGATTATTTGTGTGTCCACGAAAGAGGCGCAAGCCGAGTGCATACGGAGAAGAACGGACTTGTGACCGAGGTGGGTATCACCGTTCCCCGAAAAGGAGCTTGCGAGCTGTGGAGCGTTAAGGTAAGGAACGCTTCCGATACGGTGAGAAGCATAAGCGTGGTCGGAGCTTGCGGCTCGGGCTTTGACGAGGAATATACCCGCCAAGGCTACAATATGGCAGTTGCGGATATTGATAAGGAGCTTGGCGCGATAGCTACAAGCAGATATATTGAATTTGAAGAGAAGGGCAAGAGACGGATATACGCGTTTATGGCTCTGTCGGAACAGCCCGATGCTTACGACTGTACGCATAATTCGGTAATAGGACCTTACGGCTCCTTCGCTCACCCCGTATTTGCCGACAGAGGCGGACTTTCCTGTAGCCCCTGTTGCGGAGAGAAGATGGCGTTCGCTCTTGAAAAGAAAATAACGCTTTCTCCATATGAAGAAAAAGAGTTAGTATTTGTTCTCGGTATAGCCTTCTCCAAGGACGGAGTTAAAGAGAGCATAGATCGCTTTGCAAGCACACAAGGCTATGCGAGGGAATTGGGAAATACACTTTCCTGCTTTGACAAAGAGGTGGAGCAGGTAAGCATTCATACCCCCGACGAAAAGCTCAACTGTACCTTTGAATGGCTCAAGCACCAGAGCAACATGGGCTCACGTTGGGCAAGAGTAAGACACAACGGCTACAGAGATATGACGAGTGATACCGATTGTCTTGCATCGGTAAACGCCGAGCTTGCGCTTGAAAGATTTTTGAGGATACTTACCTATCAGTATTCCAACGGCTACGCCCCCAGAACCTTTAAGGATGGAGCAATACAGGACAAAAACTTTGCGGATAATACCGTGTGGCTGAATTTCACCGCCGCTTCTATCATAAAGGAGCTCGGACGAAAGGATATACTTGATATACAGGTCCCCTATAACGACGGTACGGTGGGAAGCGTTTACGAGCATCTTTACCGTTCTGTAGAATTTCTTTATAACTTCCGCGGACATCACGGACTCGTGCGTATATGGGGCGGAGACTGGAACGACTGCATGAACACCGCGGGACTTAAAGGAAAGGGCGTAAGCGTTTGGCTGAGTATCGCATGGTGCAGAGCAAGCGATACCTTTGCCGAGATCGCGGAGCTTTACGGTGAACCCGAGGACGCAGAGCTTGCACGGACACGCAGCGAGGAGATGAGAGCGATCATCAACGAGCACGGCTGGGACGGCGAGTACTATCTCTGCGCCTATAACGACGACGGAGAAAAGATAGGCTCGCATAAATGCGAGCAGGGAGCTATGTTCCTTATACCTCAGCTTTGGTCGGTGCTTGCAAATATATCCGACGACAGAAAGATAAAGGCAATGGACGCGGTAGAGAAATATTTGTCGAGTCCCTTGGGAACGCTTATCTCCATACCGCCTTATACCAAATACGATGCGAAGATAGGCTCGGTAACGACAAAGCCGGCGGGCGTACACGAGAACGGCGGAGTATATCTGCACACGATAGCTTGGAAGATAGCGGTTGACGCAATGCTCGGAAGGGCAGATAAGGTGGAAGAAGGAATAAATACTATCCTTCCGTACCGTAACCCGATAGTAAACGGACGCGCAGAGCCCTATACCCTTTGTAACTCCTATTTCGGAGAGCAGACGGGCTATCGCTACGGCACGCCGGGACAGAGCTGGAGAACGGCGTCGGGACAGTGGTTTCAGAAGGCGCTTGTAAATTACGTGTTCGGACTGTATCCCGAAATTGAGGGGCTGAGAATATCTCCCTGCCTGCCTTCAAACTGGAAGGAATGCAGTATAACCAAAAAATTCAGAGGCTGTACGTATAATATAAAATACGTAAACGGCGGAACGGGCATAAAAGAGATAACCGTCAACGGCGAGAGGATAGAGGGAAATATACTTCCGCTTACCGACGCTGATGTATTGGTGGTTACCGAATAACCTAAACTAGCAAGGCGAGCACAGACATTATGTTGTCTGCGCTCGCCTTGCTTTCGCTTTTTCTATGCAGTAAAATCATTCACCGTTTGATATTGAAGAGTCTTGTTGAGAATTTAAATTCGGAAGCTCTCTGAATTTGTTTTTATATTCGGTAGGACTCATTCCCGTATGCCGCTTGAACTGTCGGCTGAAATAGAGAGGGTCTGAAAATCCGCATAGCTCGGATACGGTGGATATATTTATATCCATTTCGGACAAAAAGTTTTTGGCTTGCTCTATCTGCTTTATTATTCTGTAGCTCATAGGAGTGTAGCCGTATGCTTTCTTGAAGGAACGGATAAAGTGTCCGACACTCATGTGGTATTTTGTCGCCAATTCTTCTACGGAAACGGGGACGGTGACGTTTTCAAGCTGGCTTGCCGCGCGTGAAAAGGGAGAGCGCTCAACGCTTGGCGTTGCCATGAGCGTAAGTAACGACCACAGCAGTATAGCGGGAGAAATTTGTCTTCCCCACATCGTTCAGCAGAGCTGACCGTATAAAATTTTGTCGATCAAAAATTGCGTCGGAGTAAGCAAATAAAAGCGATTTTTATTGACAAAGAAATTTGGCTATGTTATAATAGTGTCATAATTGAATAACCTTGAGCAGATACCTTGCCGTTATCGTAGGGAAACCTACAAGCCACAGAAACGCGGAATAATAATCGGGATTATTCCTGTGAACGGCTGCAAGCTTACTACTTGCGGAGAGCGATGACAGATAGCGGTGATAATGATACTTCCGTGCAAAACGCGCGGCCGGCGGGCAACCCGG
>JAZOON010000007.1:0-14552 GCA_045655045.1 Eubacteriales bacterium
GCCAAAAAACTTTTGGGAAAGGGGTGGCTGAGGTTTGTACGAACACATCGAAAGCAGGTTTTATATGGAAACGAAAACGTTCGGTTACGGTGTCCTTCTAAGAATTGCTCGCGCAATTTTTTGGGTGCCGCCACCCCAAAAAATAATTAAAGTTAGATTTGCGTGGAAACGGGGATGCGGTTTTTGCCACCTTTTTCGAAAAAAAGGTGGAGACGTTCACATACAAAGAGGGAAACTTTCTTTCGAGAAAGTTTCCCCTTGTTTATAAAACTCACTATTCAATTCAATTATCGTCGTCAAGCTTAAGCACAGCCATAAACGCTTCGGGAGACACCTGGACCGAGCCGAGCTGACGCATCTTCTTTTTACCTTCCTTTTGCTTTTCAAGAAGCTTTTTCTTACGGGTGATATCGCCGCCGTAGCACTTAGCGAGGACGTCCTTACGCATAGCCTTAACGGTCTCGCGGGCAATTATACGCGGGCCGATAGCCGCTTGTATCGGCACTTCAAAGAGCTGGCGCGGAATATTGTCCTTGAGCTTTTCCGCAATTCTTCTTGCTCGACCGTACGCCTTTTCTTCGTGCACGATAAACGAAAGCGCGTCCACCTGCTCGCCGTTAAGAAGAAAATCGAGCTTGACGAGCTTACTTGCGACGTAGTCGCCAAGCTCGTAGTCGAGCGAGGCGTAGCCGCGCGAACGGCTCTTAAGCGCGTCGAAGAAGTCGTAAATTATTTCGTTGAGGGGAAGGTCGTAATGAAGCTCAACGCGCGCGGTGTCGATATATTTCATATCGTTGAACGTACCGCGCCTATCCTGACAAAGGTCCATAAGGCCGCCCACAAATTCCGTAGGGGTAATAATATTCGCCTTGACTATCGGCTCGTAAGCCGTTTCTATTTCGTCCGCGGGCGGGAAATTCGAGGGGTTGTCTATTCTCACCTTTTCTCCGTCGCGTCTCTTTACCTCGTAGATTACCGAGGGCGCGGTGGTAATAAGGTCAAGATTGAACCCTCGCTCAAGTCGCTCTTCTATTATCTCCATATGGAGCAGACCGAGAAATCCGCAGCGGAAGCCGAAGCCGAGCGCTATTGACGTTTCGGGCTCGAACACGAGAGCGGCGTCGTTAAGCTGAAGCTTTTCGAGCGCGTCGCGAAGGTCGCCGTACTTTGCTCCGTCGGCGGGGTAGATACCCGCGTACACCATAGGCTGAACGGGCTTGAAGCCTGGCATAGGCTCAGCGGTCGGGTTTTCCTCAAGCGTTATGGTATCACCCACCTGAGTGTCGCCCACGCTCTTTATAGACGCTGTGATGTAACCGACGTCGCCCGCGCTTATTTCATCCGTTTTCTGAAGTCCGAACGGCGTCATGAATCCAACGTCCACGACGTCGAACAGCGCGCCCGTGCTCATAAGTCTTATCCTGTCACCGCCCCTGAGCGTACCGTCGATAACGCGCACGTTTACGACGACTCCGAGATAGCTGTCGTAGTAGGAGTCAAATATAAGCGCCTTAAGCGGAGCGTTCGCGTCTCCCTTTGGCGGCGGGACGTCACGGACGATGGCTTCAAGAACGTCCCCTATATTGAGTCCCGTTTTTGCGGAGACCGCGGGGCAATCCTCAGCGGGTATACCGATAACGTCCTCTATCTCTCCTCTTACGCGCTCTACGTCTGCAGAGGGAAGGTCGATCTTATTTATTACGGGAACTATCTCAAGATTTGCGTCGACCGCAAGATAAGCGTTTGCGAGCGTTTGCGCCTCGATACCCTGAGTCGCGTCAACGACGAGGAGCGCGCCGACGCACGCGTTGAGCGAGCGGGATACCTCGTAGTTAAAGTCAACGTGACCTGGGGTGTCGATAAGATTGAACTCGTACGTTTCACCGTCGGACGCCTTGTAACTTAGGCGGACGGCAGTCGCCTTTATTGTTATTCCTCTTTCCTTTTCAAGCTCCATGTTATCGAGCAGACGGTTTTCCATTTCACGCTGTGAAACGGTGTCGGTCGCTTCAAGTATTCTGTCAGCAAGCGTGGATTTACCGTGGTCTATGTGAGCTATTATCGAAAAGTTTCTTATATACTTCTGTCTGTCGGTATTAGTCATATTTTTCTCCGTGATTCAGAATTTATCTTAACTTATATTATATAATATTTTTTTCATTTTCTCAATAGGAATTTTATATTTTTAAATAAAAAAACCAAAATTTCGGTTTTTTTGTCTGCCGAAAGGAAAATACAGCAATATTTGTCCGCATAAGTTCAAGTTATGTCTTGAAATGTCCGCCGTTTTGTCTTATAATTACATTGTAGATTTTCCGTGTGCGAAAGGAGCAATGTTATGGCGGATAAGAAGAGATTGGCGGTCGTAGGATACGGCGGAATGGGCTCGTGGCACGTTAAGCGTGCGCTTGACAGCGACGTCGTTGAGTGCGCGGGTATATGGGATATAGCAGAGAAGAGAAGAGCGCTTGCAGTTGAAAACGGAATACACGTTTACGGCTCGTTTGAGGAGCTTCTCGCGGATGAAACCGTTGATATCGTGACCGTTGCAGTTCCCAATGAGCTTCATATGCCTATGGCTATAAAGGCAATGGAAGCGGGAAAGAACGTTATATGTGAAAAGCCCGTTTGCATGAACAGCGGCGAGCTTGAAAAGATAATAGAGGTTTCAAAAAAGACGGGTAAGCTGTTTACCGTTCACCAGAACAGACGCTGGGACAGCGATTACCTTATTATGAAGGAGCTTTACGCGTCGGGTAAGCTTGGAAAGGTATTCAATATCGAGTCAAGATACCAGGGCTCGCGCGGAATACCGGGTGACTGGAGAGGACACAGGGAAAACGGCGGCGGAATGATGCTTGACTGGGGCGTTCACCTTATCGACCAGATGGTCGGTATCGTTTACGACAGCAAGATAAAGGAGATATACTGCCGTTGCGATCACCTTACCAACGACGAGGTTGACGACGGCTTTAAGCTGGAGCTTTATTTTGAGAACGGCTTGCGCGCGCTCGTTGAGGTCGGCACGTCAAACTTTATCTCTCTGCCTCGCTTTTACGCGACGGGTATGAGCGGAGCTGCCCTTATTCCCGATTGGAAGAGCGATTGCCGCGTTATCCTCTGCAAGGAGTGGAATGAAGATAACGTCGTTCCCGTGGTTACGGCGGCAGGTCTTACCAAAACGATGGCACCCAGAGACGCAAAGACTACGGAGGAGATATTCATTCCCCGTCCCGCGTCCGACGTGCACGAATTTTACCGCAACGTCTGTCAGGCAATAGACGGCAAGGCTGAGCAGATAGTTAAGCACGCTCAGGTAATGCGCGTTATGAAGATAATGGAAGCGGCATTCAGATCCGACGAGCTTGGCGTTCCCGTTGAGTTTGAGGATGAAATAGTGTGATCGGTACTTCTTACACAATATCTGACACCGTATTAGAATAAAAAAGCTGAGTCAAAGACTCAGCTTTTTTTATTTATTTCTCCACGTTGCGGGATTAAACAGCAAAAGCATTGGGAAAAGCTCAAGTCTGCCCGCAAGCATATTGAAGGTCAGAACGAGCTTGGAAAGCGGCGAGAAAAAGCCGTAATTCTGTGTAGGTCCAACGTCGGAAAGTCCCGGACCTATGTTATTCAAGGTGGCAACCGTGGACGAAAAGGTGGTCGTGAAGTCATGATCGTCAATTGACAGTATCAGCATTGAGAAAAAGAATATCACGATATAAACCGCGAAGTATGCGTTGACAGTTCTTACGACCTCGTTTTCAACGGGACGACCGTCAATCGTTACCTTTTTGACACGTCTGGGATGCAAGAGATTTCCTATCTCCTGCGCCGAACCCTTAATGAATATCTGAACTCTTGATACCTTAAGTCCGCCGCCCGTGCTTCCCGCGCAAGCGCCTACGAACATAATGACGAGCAGCAAAAGCTTTGCAAGCTCTGGCCAGATATCAAAGTTTGCCGTGGAAAATCCCGTTGTGGAAATAAGCGACGCTACGGTAAACGCCGAATGACGAAGCGCTTCTCCAACGGTTTGGAACAAGGGGGATACGGTGAACGTGACGACGGCTATTACAAGGATAACGATAGCGGCAAACGTCTTTATTTCCGAGGTAAGCACGTCCTTTAATTTTCCCTTTATAAGCAAATAGTACGCGTTGAAATTGATCGAGAACACAAGCATAAACACGGTAACAACTATTTGCAGATACGGAGAGTACGAGCCGAAGCTGTCGTTCTTTATTCCAAATCCGCCCGTTCCCGCCGTACCGAACGCGGTGCATATGGCGTCGTATACGGGCATTTTTCCGCATATCAGGAAAATAAACTGTACTACAGTGAGAACGGTGTAAATAAGATAAAGTATAAGCGCCGTATGTCTTACTCTCGGAACGAGCTTGCTCACGGTAGGACCGGGGCTTTCCGCCTTCATTATATGCATATTCTGCGCGCCGCTCAGCGGCAAAAACGCCATAATAAACACGAGAACTCCCATACCGCCAACCCAGTGGGTAAAGCAACGCCACATATTAATGGATCTCGGAAGATCCTCAACGGTGGCAAATATACTCGAGCCCGTGGTTGAAAATCCCGACGCGGACTCAAACAGGGCGTCTATATAAGACTCGGTAACTCCCGAGAATATAAATGGCAAAGCGCCGAAGATACTAAGCGCTATCCAGCAAAGGGAAACGATAACGAAGCCTTCTCTTGCGTAAAGCACGTTGCTCTTTGGCTTGCCTACGAACAGGCAAACAAGCGCGACCGCCGTGCATATCGCTATGGAGAATACGAAGCTCCAGAGCGCACCCTCTCCGTAAACGGCGGCGCATATAAGGGGGACACACAAAAATCCCGCTTCAAACATAAGCAGCCACCCAACGGTGTATTTTATCATTCTGTAGTTCATACGAGCCTCACTTCAACACGTCGCAAATGTCGTGCAGAGCCATATTACCCGACACTATAACCACCGCATCGCCCGTTTGTATGACGTCGTAGCCACGGGGGATTATGACCTCTTCGTCGCGAAGGATCGCGGCTATCAGCACGTTATCCTTGAACTTCAGCTGTGAGAGCGGCGTTCCCGTTATGGGAGAATTTTCTCTGACGACGAACTCCGACGCCTCTATCTTGCCCTTGATAACGTTATACATAGTCTCAACGTTGCTTCCCATGGTGTTCTTCATAGCTCTTGCGTATCTGACTATTATATCTGCGGTAATGCTCTTGGGGTAAACGGTGGAGTCAAGGTCAAGATGCTTTATAACGTCGTCGTAATCAACGCGGTTTATTTTTGTTATCAGCTTTGCGTTGCCAACGCTTTTTGCGTAAAGGGAGAGAAGAATATTTTCCTCGTCAAGTCCCGTAAGCGCAACGAACGCGCCCGTGTCCTCGATGCCTTCCTCAAGCAATACTTCCTTGTCCGCGGCATCTCCGTTGATGACCGCTACGTCGCTCCAGCGGTCGCTCAGCTCCTCGCACCGTTTTGCGTTTTTTTCTATAATTTTAAGGGAGATTCCCGACTTACGGAGTATCTCGCAAAGATAGTGAGCCGTCTCGCCCGCGCCGACTACCATAGCGTTTTTGACCGAGCGCGTCTTGTAGCCGATCTTTGAGAAAAAGTCCTCTGCCTTCTTTGGCGACGCGATTATAGAGATTACGTCCTTGCCCTCGAAAACGAAGTCACCGTTGGTAATAAACGCCTCGTCTCCGCGCTCGACCGTGCAGACCAGAATATCACAGTGCAGCTTTACGACAACGTCCTTAACGGTCATACCGACAAGGCGGCTGTCCGCAGGCAATCTGAATTTCAGAAGCTCGACCGCGCCCTTGGCAAACGTATCTATTTTGATAGCGGACGGAAAACGAAGCACTCTTGATATCTCCTGAGCCGTTGCGTATTCCGGATTTATTACCATAGCGAGTCCAAGCTCCTCCTTCAGGTACGGAGCCTCCGCGCTGTAAAGGGGATTTTTAACTCGCGCGATCGTCTGACAGTTGCCGCCTCTCTTTGCTACCGTGCAGCAAAGAAGATTAAGCTCGTCCGAGCCCGTGACGGCAATAAAAAGGTCAGCGGTATCGATTCCCGCCTCCTTTTGCACCGTCCTTGTAGCCCCGTTTCCAACGATACCCATAACGTCAAAGCGGTCAACGAGATCCTTTACACTTTCCGCATTCACGTCAATAACGGTAATATTATTTCCTTCCTCATTAAGCTGAACGGCGAGCGTCTGTCCAACTCTGCCGCAGCCAACAATAACTATATTCATAAAGATACGCGCTCCTTATTTTTTATACCTTATATTATACTCTTTATGCTTCGTTTTGTCAAGTCCCTTGTATTGCGACAGGGACTGCCCCGTTTACGAATGAGGCAGCCCCTACAGCTCTGAATGTTTTATATTTCAGCTCAAAGCATAGCTGCGCCGATGATACCCGCGTCGTTGCCAAGCTTTGCTATTCTTATTTCGGTAAGCGGAACGATACCGCCGCCGTACTGCTCACTGCGAACTATGGGAAGGAGCGCGTCGATAAGCGACTGACCCTCGCCCGAAATACCGCCGCCCAGAGAGATTATCTGAGGCTGGAAGATATTGATTATGGTAGCAAGTCCCGAAGCGAGGTACTTGATGTACTTGTCATAGACTTCCTTTGCTGCCGCATCTCCCGCGCGCATACAGTCACAAGCCGTTCTTCCCGAAACCTTTTCGGCCTTAGACATAAGAGTTTCGCGACCTTCCTTTGCGCACTCCTCTATTTTTTCCTTCGTCATACGGATAAGAGCCGTAGCAGAGGAGTATGCCTCCCAGCAGCCCTTTCTGCCGCAGGAGCACTGCGCGCCGTCAACCTCGATAACGATGTGACCAAGCTCACCGCCCGCGTAGTTAAAGCCCGAGTATACCTTTCCGTCAATGACGATACCGCCGCCGACACCCGTTCCGAGCGTTATCATAATGCTGTTGGTCGTGCCCTTTGCAGCACCCGCGCACGCCTCGCCCCAAGCGGCGGCGTTTGCGTCGTTTTCGATCCTCACCTTAACGTTTCCGTCAAGCTGCGCCTTGAGAAGGTCTGCGATAGGGAACTTTTTGAAGGGAAGATTGTTTGCGTATTCAACCACGCCCGTGTCGTGGTTTGCGATACCGGGTGTTGCAATTCCGATGCTTTCAACGTCGGCAAGAGAAATGCCCGTATCGTCACATACCTTGCGGCAGAGCTTAGCGATATCCGCTACGATCTCCTCGCCGGGGCGGGTAGCACCCGTGGGAACGCTGGACTTATAAACCAGCTCCATTTTTTCATTGACAAGACCGACAGCGATATTAGTACCGCCGAGGTCAACTCCGATTCTATACATAGTAAGTCTCCTTTATTTTTGCCTGACGTTCGGTCAGGATATTTTATTTTTCGAGTATTCGCATACGTCCGAAAGCGGACATTCCGCGCATTTTGGGGAGCGCGCCGTACACACGTCTCTGCCGAACTGCACTATTCTGTGGCAGAAATCCGACTGCTTGTCGGGCTCAATAAGCTTTACCATCGTCTTTTCTACCTTGACGGGGTCCTTTACGTCCGTAGGGTACATTCCAAAACGACCGCATATCCGTATGCAGTGCGTGTCCGCAACGACCGCAGGCTTTCCGTAAATATCTCCAAGCATAAGGTTTGCGATCTTTCTGCCCACACCGGGAAGAGTAAGCAGCTCCTCCATAGTGTCGGGGACTTTGCCGCCAAAGCGTTCTCGGAGCATAATACACGATGCTTTTACGTTCTCGGACTTCTTCTGCCACAGACCGCACGGCCGAACGATATCCGCGATTTTATCAAGCGGCGCGTCGGCAAGACTGTCAAGCGTGGGGAATTTTGAGAACAGCTCGCGGCATACTGTATTTACGCGAGCGTCGGTACACTGCGCGGAAAGTCTCGCCATAACGAGAAGCCGCCAAGGCTCGCCGCCGTATTCGAGCGCGCAGGTAGCGTCGGGGTAGATACCCTCAAGCCGCGCGACTATCTCTGCCATTCGCTCGCGCTTTTGCTTTTGAGTCATAGCTGATTTTTCTTGGCGGTAAAATACGTTCCCACGTGACCGCCGTCAAGCAGTGTGTAGAGTATTTCGGGGTCGTGACCGTTGAGGATAAACATGGGAATACCCTTTTCAGTCACCATTTTAGCCGCGTTGAGCTTTGCTATCATACCGCCCGTTCCTCGGTCAGTACCCGCGCCGCCCGCGATCTTGTATACGTCCTCGTCAAGCGACTCCACGCGCTCGATAAGCCTTGCATCGGGGTTGCTTCTCGGATCGGAATCGTAAAGACCGTCAACGTCTGAGAGATTGAGCAAAAGGTCGGCGTCAGTAAGCTCCGCAACGTATGCGGAGAGTATGTCGTTACCGCCGAATTTCGTAAGCTCGTCCGTGGAGACGGAGTCGTGTTCGTTGACGACGGGAATACAGTTCATTTCAAGAAGTCTGCGGAAGGTATTTTCCGCCGCCGAGCGACGCTCGGGATTGGAAAGGACCTCCTTGGTCATAAGTATCTGCGCAACGGTATGACCGTAGTCGGAGAAGAATTTATCGTATATCTTCATAAGCTCACTCTGACCTATTGCCGCCATAGCCTGCTTTTCCTCGGGGGTAGAGGGTATTTTGCCAAAGCCCATTTTGGCAACTCCCGCGCTGACCGCGCCCGACGATACGAGAACGACCTGTACTCCCCAATTTTTCATATCGGAAAGCACCTTCACGAGCTTTTCTATTCTGCGAAGGTTAAGGTGTCCTGTGCTGTGAGTGAGCGTTGACGTTCCAACCTTCACCACTATTCTTTTGCTGTCTCTGAAATATCCCATATAAAACCTCTTTAGGTATTGTTACGTTCATACTTCTACTATTATACATCATTTTTTACCTATTTTCAATACCTTTTGCTTACTTTCTTCCTTAACAAATATGAAGTTATTGAAAATTATCCGCGTCAACGTCAAACAAAAATTCCATTGGAACGTCCAACACCCTTTCTATGGTGTATATTTCAATATCCGTAAATCCTTTTGCTTTATTCCTCTCTCCTTTCGCAACCGCTCGATGTTTTTCCCCACTATATTGGCGTTACCGTAAGATTTTTTTCTTGTTTTCATAGCTTTTTTGTCATTTATAGTTCTTTTTTGGAATTATATCCCCAAAAACGCTTGACAAAATTCCGAAACGGAATTATAATATAAATAATTCCGAAAGAGAATTATAAATATTTAATGAAGAAAAAGGAGAGGATATTTTGAAAAGGATAATACTTTTTGCGGTTTCGATAGCCTTGTTTATTTCGTGCTTTATTTTTAATCCATCGAAGGGAGTTATGAAAATAGGAGGCACGGGAAAAGGAGATAAGGTTAAAGATCTTGAAGAGCTTGTTGACGTTCTCGAATTTATTGCTAATTACAATCAGTCCACGAACGATTCCCTTATGAAAGAAGAATGCGAAGAGCTTATTACAATGCTTTCCGCGAAAAACATGAGCGTTTTCGACGTAGAGGAAACGGACAGGATATACAAGGGAAGCAGCGACACAGAAGCTGCTACCGAAACAAATAAGAGTGTTGATACCGAGAAATGGGATTTTGACGAGCAGAGAAAATACAGCAGCGCAACAGTAACCTTTGTTACGTCATTGATAGCCTCAAGCTCTTGTGACAAACCTGAGTATTCAATGGGAAAGGTTTCAAGTACGTCTCAAAATTTACAAAGAGAACTAACGTTGTACATAACAGAGGATGCGACGTTTTACAGATCCAACGGAAAAATGTCCGAATCAAGAACTTATTTGGATTCCAATTCGCAAAGCGTAACATCGATCGAAGAATATGAATTTGATATGGATATATATTGCTTTGGCGAAGATGCGTACATTCAAATGAGAAAGTTTAACCTCAAGGAATCAAACGGATTTGATAATTGGAAGTCTATGCAACTAAAACAAGAAAATATGGATAAGTTGATACAGATGCCGTATGATTTTGTTGAAGAATTACTCGACATTGATTCCGATAACAGAGAGGTTTTGGGAACACTGGGTGAGGTTATAAAATATCTCATAGATTCCGATGAAATAAACAACGACGACAGATCGATTCGTCTTGATGAAAGTGATCTTAACAGAATTATAAGAGAATATCACGAAAAGCGCGGCGAAGAACAACAATCCGATTATTACGATACGTCAGATACTACTATTGATTTTGAAGTAGATCTCTCATCTCCTTCAAACCCGTATATTTATTCCTGTTCAAAAGAAACACATGAAAACACGAATACGTATAATGACAAAAATAGTGTAGAAACTTATGGATATTATTCAACGCCGAGCGTACCGACGGTAGCTGTAACGATTAAATCAAGCGTTTCAACAACGCAAGAAATTATGATAAGCGGAATAAATAAAACAAAAATAAAATTTGATAAAGATAATGTCGATTTTATTGTCGGAACAGAAGATGATTGGAATCGTTTGTTTAACATAGATGAAAGGAGAAAGAGCAATGACTGATAATATATACTTCAGCAAGGATAAGTTTTTCCTTTTCAGGCGAATAATAACCTTAGTTTCATTTCTTTTAAGCTGTTTGTGCGTTGCGTTGCTTTCATTTGGATTTGTCTCTTTTAGAGGAAGAAGCATGTCGGTGTTAGGAGCAGTTAATAATGCGCTTGAGATAATGAATCTTGGAAAAAGACCGTTTTGGCTTTGTGTTTCATGTACATTATTTTCTGTTGTTTATGGATTAGTGGTGATTAAAGGTATTATTGACATAATCGCTTGTATTAAGAGTACGATAAAATCCGCAAAATCCGAGGAAGACAACGAAGATGTTCGCAGTATGACAAGATACGTCGTCGAGAAGGCGACCGTCAGCGTGTGGAGATTTTTGCTGATTTTCACACTTTCATATGCCTTGTCTGACTTTTTCGTTGGAGTAGGAACCTTGGTTGTTACTATTTTGATTATTGTATTATCCGTTCTTCTTAACTGTGCGCAAAATATGCTTTATAAAGGGAAAATCTACGATAGCGTAATATCCTCGGTTTATTTAGGTATTATGTTTGCGTCTATAGTTATGTTTGCTTTGATGAGTCCAAATATTCAGATTGTGGATACGATCAAATCCGCGGGGCAATTATTTAACGTTATGAGTATGAAGGGAATTCCCGGAAAAGATATTCTTTTAATGTTTGTTCAGAGCGTATTAATTCCATTGTTTTATATTTTGAACTTAGTATCAATAATCAGACTTTATCCCAAAATTACTGATCCCGGGGCTGACGTAAAAGAAATCACCAAGAAGACACTTAAGAGGAACATTGTCTTTCTTTGTATTGTTTTGGTTTTGACCGGATTTGCAAATGGATATACGGATATTATGGATTACGTAGGAATTGTTTTTGACCATATGATGTTTGTCGCAATGACTGCTATGCTTTTTATAGCTTCGAGAAATTTAGAATCAACCGAAAGTGATAAATTTCAAATAATATAACCATAACGAAAAAGTCCGTCTTTTTTAGACGGGCTTTTTCGTTTCAAATCTTTACAAATCGCCCTTTTTGTGCTATAATATTCGGTGCAGAATGGAGATGAGTATATTGAGACAAAAAAGCTTGTCGAAGGATTTTACAAAAGGGAGCGTTGCCAAGCAGCTGCTTTTCTTTTCACTGCCGTTTATGGCATCTAACGCCTTGCAGGTAATATACAGTACGATAGATATGGTGATCGTCGGCGAATACGTGGGCACTGCGGGACTTTCCGCCGTGGCGCAAAGCAGCCTTATCGTGAATTTCGCTACAATGGTATGCCTCGGATTTTCAAACGCGGGACAGGTGCTGATATCGCAAGCCCTCGGGGCGGGAAAGAAAAAGGAAATGAACGACGTAATAGGAACGCTGTTCAGCTTTTTGATACTGCTTTCGGTAGGACTTTCCGCTATAATGCTCGTCGGACGCAGCTGGATATTGCAGGCGATGAACGTGCCCGTTGAGTCCTACGAAATGGCTATGGATTATATGACCATATGCGCTTTGGGACTTATTTTTACCGCGGGATATAATATGGTCTCTGCCGTGCTTCGCGGAATGGGAGACTCAAAAAGACCGTTTTTGTTTATCGGAATAGCGTCCGCTGTCAACCTTGTGCTTGATATCCTCTTTACGGGAATATGGGGCTGGGGAGTAGCGGGAGCAGCTTGGGCAACGATAATAGGGCAGGGAGTGTCGTTCCTGTTTTCTATCTACTATCTTTTCAGACACAGAGTAGAGTTTGGCTTTGATTTCAGAAAAGAGAGCTTCAGGATAAACAAAAAATATACAAAAATGATTGCCGGGCTCGGAACGCCTATGGCGATACAGTCGGGCTTTATAAACCTTTCGATGCTGTACGTAAACTCGCTTATAAATAACGTCGGAGTCGTTGCCTCGGCTACGTTTGGCGTGGGTGTGAGGATTGACGATATCGTCAATAAAATATCGCAGGGAATACAGTATGCGGCAATGCCTATGATAAGCCAGAATATAGCGGCAAAGCAGCAGAGAAGGGCGCAGCAGGTCGTCAGATTTTCGTGGGTGTTCTCCACCGTGCTTACCGTCGTGTTTATGGTTATATACGTATGCTTCGGAAAAGAGCTGTTTATGATGTTCTCAGACGATCCTGCGGTACACGAGATGTCGGGTACGTTTATAAAGGCGATACTTTGGATGTTCCCCGCACTTGCGATAATGAGAGGAACGCACGCGTTTATACAGGGAATAGGAAATGCGAAGCTTAGTATGGTGCTTGCGCTGCTTGACGGAGTTATACTGAGAATAGGACTTAGCTGGATGTTTGGAATCGCGCTCGGCTGGGGATTTTACGGCTTCGTGCTGGGATACGGACTTGCGGCATACGGCTGCGCGATACCGGGAATGATATATTTTCTTGGCGGAAGCTGGAAGAAACGCCGTGTTCTCGCGGAGGATATATAAATATAAGATTTTTAAAAGGATTTTGTGATGAAGATTTTGAAAAAATATTCTTATGCGCTACGTCCGTTATTAGTTTTTTGTACTTTTTATGCGGTATACGCTGCGTCGGCATATCTTTTGAGAACGCCTATGACGGAAAGATACGTACAAGGCTTTTGGAGTACCGAATTGTATTGCAGGGTTAGTCTTGGATACTCTTTGGTATTGCTGTTTTCTGTCACGAATATATATACGTTGAACAATAATAAATTACGGGAAAGCTTTTTGAAGAACGAAAATAATCTGTCGCCGTGGGGCAGATTGCGATTTGTGTTCGTATCACCGATGTTTTGGGTAGATATTGTAGGTATGTCGGCGCTTGCTTGTATAATGCCTATGACGCTTATGAGAACGGAGATAGCAAACGGTCTGTTTGGGGCGGAGAGTATATCAAGAGCTATGGGCGTGGCTTGTGTTGTTCCTGCAATTTTGTTGATGACCGTAATTTCATATATTATGACTGTTAATTGGTGGGCGATCACCTACAGAAAACGCAAGAAAAAAGGTGAAAAAAACCTACTGTATTCACTGATAAAGCAGCTTGCAATCTCCGTTCCCGCATATCTTTTTGCGGCGTTTGGACTGTCCGTGGTGTACCCTGCGGTATATTCTACGCTTTTGATAGTAAAAGTCTTTATTTTTGCGCTGTTGATCGCGCTCGTATGTGTAGTCTTGGGATTTGTCGTATATAAATACGGTCGGGCGATCGTCAAAAGAGCTGTGTTTATTAAAGAGCTTCGCGGCGCGTGTAAGGAGGGTGGATACGAGCTTGGTAAAATAAAAAAACCGTATCTTTCAATATTTACCGTATGCGAGGGGGAGAATTTTGTAATTACCGCTTCGGATGGAATTTACAGCTGTAAATTTATTACTTGTCTGCGCAGAAGAACACCGATCTTTTTGGCAGAGGACGGCACGGCAAGTTATATGACGGACAATCTGTTTTTCTCCCATACCGTTGCCCATAATTATTTTTTTGAGGGAGAGGGAAGCAAGCTTTTGATAGTTAATCCCGTTGCAAAAAATATATTTGCAACCGACGGTATAACAAACCGTCCGCTTGACGTGGGTGATAAAGTTATGGGGTATTACGTGTATAACGGCACGGGATTTCTAAATGCGATTGAAAGAAATTGCTTGAACAGATAACATATTCTACCTGAATAAGGGCAGTTAACGCGAAAGAGCAAAACTTTTGAAAAAACTTTTTAGAAAATACTTGAAAAAAGATAAAAGATGTGATATAATACTCAAGTATGGAAATACAGGGGTATAGCTCAGCTGGTAGAGTACCGGTCTCCAAAACCGTGGGTCGCGGGTTCGAATCCTCCTGCCCCTGCCAAAACCGAAGCCGAATGGCTTCGGTTTTTCTCTTTTTGGTGCTTTTTATTCCGGATTTGTTTGTCGAAAGCTGAAATGACGGGCGTTTTTAATTGGTTTTGATTAAAAAATCTGCTTTCGTTTTCCAATATTTCCGTCTGTTCCAACCGTTCCGTTTGCCACAGCATCAAAA
>JAZOON010000008.1:0-6697 GCA_045655045.1 Eubacteriales bacterium
AAAATAACAAAGCAAAGAGGAGCTGAAAACAGCTCCTTTTTTGTTTTAGAGCGCGATCTTGTCAGAACTTTCTTTCGAGAAAGTTCCGACACCTCAAAGAACTCTTAAAAAAACAAAAGGAGCTGAATTAAAAATTCAGCACCTTTTTATTTACTTAAACTAAATTAGTCAGTAACGTAAGGAAGCAGAGCAACCTGTCTTGCGCGCTTAATAGCGGTGTTCAGCTCACGCTGATGCTTTGCACAGGTTCCGGAAATTCTTCTGGGAAGAATTTTTCCACGCTCGCTTATGAACTTTCTGAGCTTTGCAGAATCCTTGTAGTCAATGAAATCTACTTTATCAGCGCAGAAAATACAAACCTTTTTTCTTCTGCGCACCATAGGACGGGGCGCACGAACGGTATTTTCGGTCTTTGTCGTATTATCCATGATTAAAACCTCCTGTTAAATTTGTTGACGTTTTCAGAACGGCAGATCGTCGTCTGTGTTCTGTTCCTCAAAGTTGGGAGCGCTTCCCGCGTTTGAAGAGTAGGACGGAGCAGAACCGTATGCGTCGGTCGTGTATGACGCGCCGTTGTCCCCTGCCTCACCTCTGGCATCAACGAACATAGCATCGTCAACCACTACTTCCGTAGAATAGCGCTTCTGTCCTTGCTGGTCGGTCCATGTGTTAGTCTGAATGCTTCCCGTAACACATATCGCAGAGCCCTTTCTAAAGTACTTAGAAATAAACTCCGCGGTTTGTCTCCAAGCCACGATAGTTATAAAATCGGTCTGCTGTTGCTGGTCACCGGAATCAGAGTTTCTGCGTCTGCGATTAATAGCAAGATTAACACGAACCACAGAAATTCCTGACGGCGTTTGCTTAAGCTCAGGTTCTTGAGTAAGTCGTCCTGCAAGAACGACCTTGTTGAGATTCAGATTAGACATTTTAAACCTCCCTCAACCGTAATTACTCTGCATCAGTAGCTTCATCGGCAGCTTCAGCAGCAGCCTCGGTAGCTTCTTCTACAGCAGCGGTCTTTGCAGCCTTCTTCTCGGCAGCATCGTAATCGAGCTTAATAATCATCGAACGCATAATGCTTTCATCGATGTTAAAAAGACGATCCATCTCGCTGGGGAACTCGGGCGCGGACTTGAAAGTTACTACAACGTAGTAGCCTTCGGGCATATCGTTGATAGGATATGCAAGACGGCGCTTGCCCCACTTAGCTACGTCAACGACCTCGGCGTTAGCCTCGACCAAAGACGTGAACTTGTTCACGGTTGCATCGGTTGCTGCCTCTCCGGCAGTTACGTCAACGATGAACAGGCACTCGTAAGAATTGATTACCTTTTCCATTTTTTACACCTCCCTATGGACTTTAGACCGTGCGCATTAAACAGAATTTACACACGGTAAGGAGACGGGGTTTGCTTGCAAACTCCCGTACTAAATAGGTATTATACCATATCTATCCTATTATGTCAATAGTTTTTTTAAAAATATAAAATCGCTTTTAACGGTTAAACGCTTCCTTTATTTCCGAAGAGGAATATCCGTATCTGGAAAGCGCGGCGTATAGCTTTTTACGCGCGGCAGGCTCTTGAGGAACGCCGCCGTACCGCTTATCGATAAGCGCGCGGCAGTTGCGTACGAAATCAATGTCCGCATCGTCAAGCTCGTCCATTGCCTTTTCTACCGCCTCGGAAGAATAACCCTTGCCGTACAGCTCGGACGCTATCCGCTTTCTCCCCCACAGCTTCGCGGCAAGACGCTTCGCAAGCTCTGCCGCGTCGTCACCCTCGCGTAAAAGACCAAGCGCTTCAAGCGCGTCTGCCGCTTCAAGCGCCACGTCCTTATCAAAGCCCTTTGATACGAGCTTCATTCGCATAGCCTTTTTCGACGCTGCTCCGTAACCGAGAAGCATCATTCCTTTTTTTGTAGCGCACCACACCCTCGCGGCGTGGCTCACCGCGTCAAACGTATCCGTATCGGATTCTCCCTTTGTTATTCCTATCGTCAGAAACTGCCGCGACGAAAGCGTGAATTTTGATATTTCTCTGTTCACTTCTCCGTCGCTCACCGAAAACGTTACGTCTATCTCCTCACCCGCGCTGCGGGCGCACACGGACGTTACCGTTACTTTTATCAAAGATCGTCCTCCATAGTCTGAATATCGAAGTCGTCATCGTCCTCAAGCTCAAACTCCGCATCCTTATCGGGTATCTGATCCTTCATGCTTCTTATCTTCATATCAAGCTCCGCGAGCATTGCGGGGTTTGCATCTATCATCTTGCGCACGCTGTCCTTACCCTGACCGATCCTCTCGCCCTCATAAGAGAACCAAGAACCGCTTTTCTTGATAATTCCAAGGTCGATACAGTAGTCGATTATCTCGCCCGAACGGGATATTCCCTTGCCGTAAAGTATATCAAACTCCGCCGTTTTAAAGGGGGGAGCGACCTTGTTCTTGACTATCTTGCATCTGACGTGGTTTCCTATTATCTCGCTTCCGTTCTTTATCTGATCCTGTTTACGAACGTCAATACGCACGGATGCGTAGAACTTCAGTGCGCGTCCGCCGGGGGTAGTCTCGGGGTTACCGTACATAACGCCGACCTTCTCACGAAGCTGGTTGATAAACACGACGACTGCGTTGCTCTTGGAGATAACCGCCGAGAGCTTTCTCATTGCCTGCGACATAAGTCTCGCCTGAACGCCAACCATAGCCTGTCCCATATCTCCCTCTATCTCCTGACGGGGAACGAGCGCCGCAACGGAGTCAACCACGACGACGTCAATAGCGCCCGAGCGCACGAGAGCCTCGGTTATATCAAGCGCGTCCTCACCGCAATCGGGCTGAGACACAAGCAGATTATCTATATCAACTCCGAGAGCTTTAGCGTAAACGGGATCGAGTGCGTGCTCCGCGTCAATAAACGCCGCCTCTCCGCCCGCCTTCTGCACCTCCGCAACGATATGCAACGCGACCGTCGTCTTACCTGACGATTCAGGTCCGAAAATTTCAATAATTCTTCCCCTCGGAACACCGCCTATTCCCAGCGCGAGGTCAAGTGAGATAGAGCCCGTGCTTACCGCCTGAACCTCCATATTGGTGTTCTGACCGAGCTTCATAATAGTTCCCTGCCCGAAATCCTTTTCAAGCTGAGCTATCGCCGTTTTAAGCGCCTTTTGCTTTGCGTCCTTATCGCTATCGCGGGGTATCATCTCTATTTTTTTCTTTGCGTTTGCCATAACAAGCTCCTCAATCTATCATTTGTGAGATTATTATACACCATATTCACCGCTTTGTCAATAGCATTTTAAAATTTTATTCCAAAATCGGAAAAATATTTTAATTTTGGAGATTGAATTTTGCGCATTGTACTTTTTAAATTCCGTTTAAAGAAAATTTGACTTTTCGAGCCCGCAAAGAAACACGGCGCTCCGCAGCTTCGCGAAACGCCGTGTTTTACTTATTCGGTATCCTTTATATATTCGGAAATATCTATCCTCTTAAGCTCAGCTTCGGATATTTTTCCCTTCGTCTTTTCGTAGTACGCCACGTTGTTTCTGACCATAAACGCAAACTGTGCGGCGGGTGTTCTCTTCTCCGCGCCGGACACGAACAGAAACTTCCGAAGCAGCTCCTCGGATATCTTCAATTCTACGTTACAATTCTGTTTCATCGTCACTCCGATTATTTCTTATTTTTCTTGCTTGTAGCGGACTTTTTCGCGTTCTTCTTATCGGATATTATCATAAATACCACAAGTCCCGCTATGGCGAGTATAACGACTACCATTACAACGACCGCAACGATATTCGCCGCCTTGCTCTTAGGCTCCTCTTCCTCTGCTTCGACCTCTTCCTCGACTATCTCCTCAGTCTCCGCCTCGGTTTCAACTATTTCCTTATACGTAACGGTTATATCAGTATCCTTGGTCGCGTATCCCTCGACGACCGCCTTATCAGCCTCATATCCGTCTATAGTGGGAGTGCCCACCTCATAATGAGAGTTTTTCGTAAGCTCCTCGGTATAGCTCTCGCCCGCCTCGCTTCCGTCCTCGTATACGTAATTTACGGTAAGAACGACCTTTCCGTCTTTTGCCGCGCTGTAGGATATATCGTCAGCGTCAAGTCCACAATCCTCAAATGCCGCCTCGTCTATAAGTAACTCCTCATTCGACTCGTGAAGCGTAAGGCTGTCAAGAGCCGAGCAGCCCTTGAAGGTCCACTTACCTATCTCGGTAAGCGTTGCGGAAATATCGACCGCCTCAAGAGCCGCGCAGTGCGCAAAAGCTCTCTCTCCGATAGACCTTACACTTGACGGAACGGTGACCGTTTCAAGCGCTATGCAGCTCTCAAAGCAGCCCTCTCCTATACTCTCAATTCCAACGGGAAGCTGTCCGTCAATAGACTCAAGCGACGAGCAGAACGCAAAAGCGTAGTCTCCAAGCGCCTTAACGCTCTCGGGAATCTTTATCTCCTTGAGCCTCGGCATATAGTAGAACGCATAGTCGCCTATCTCGTCTATCTCATCAGTATCAAACTCTATCTCCTCGACGCTGTGGCGAACCGCCTTCCAATCCGCGTCCTCTGCGCTCTCAAAGCTTATCGCACCCTCACCCTCTACGGTAAGAGTCTTGCTTTTTGCGTCGTACTCCCACTTTATACCGTCGAATTTTCCGTCCGCGCTCTCGGCGTCGTTGACCTTTGCCGCGCTGTTTCCGCAGGAAGCAAAGCAAAATACGGTAGCGCATATAAGCAATACGGCTATAACCGCCTTAAAAAACGTCTTCTTCATTTCAAAACCTTTCCTTGTTAAAAAATATCCCAATAATTATATCACACATTAAGCTTTATTTCAACCGATTTGAGAAATTATTCACTTAATTTTCAATCAGGCGTCATACGCCGAAAAGCGCAAGTATATCCGCCTTTGACTGAACGCCCGTTTTTACGGCAAGAACACCGCCGTCCTTCATAGCCACAAGCGTAGGTATCACCGACACCTCAAAAGCCGCCGCTATCTCAGGGCACACATCAACGTTGACCTTGCATACCTTTATATCGTCTCTTTCCTCGGCTATCTCCTTAACGGTGGGCATAAGCATCTGACACGGACCGCACCAATCCGCATAAAAATCAACGAGTACGGGCTTATCAGCCTGCAAGACCTCTTCAACAAAATTATCCGCGCTTATAATCGTTATTTTCATTTCTTTTCTCCTTTGTTTTCATCCTTGAATTTATAATAAAGCATACAGTGACAATACCCCTCGAAGTCGGGATCTGCCATTTGCTCGCGGAACTCGCGGCAAATACACTTATTGTCCTCGCTTTTCTCCATTCTGCAAGGGCAGTATCCTCCCCTTTGCCTCAGTCCTTCCTTTATAGTCCTTACTACCTCGGCGTTTTCATTAAGCCTTACTCCCATAAAAACCTCTCATTTAAAGCTTTGTATTTTATTTTACCATATTTTTACCAACTTTTCAAGTATTTAGCCAAAATACGGTCACAAAACTCGGTTGGAAAATCTTGTGGGTTGAAAAATACTGCCTTTTAGTGTATAATTTAGCTGTACCGAAGAATTTGACCGAAAACGTAAAATCGAGTCAACACGAAAAAATCAATGAGCGCTCACGTATTCTTCGGTCAGCCATAAAAAAAGAAAGGAGAAGAATATGGCAAAAATAAAAAAGTACGCCGCCTTTTTATTGGCGTTCGTTATGATTGCCGCCACAGCTGCAACCGCGGTATCCGCCGCGCAATACGACTTCCCACAAGGCTCGTCGCCCGTCAACGTAACGCTTGACGGAAAACGCGTGCTGCAAGGCGAAGCGGCGATCATCAATTCCGTTACATACGTTCCCGTAAGAAGCTTTTCAGAGCTTATGGGCGCGGACGAGATAAGCTGGAACGCTAAAACACGTACGGCTACCGTCAAAAAGGGCAGCGTTAACGTATATCTCACAAGCGGCGCACTATACGTCGGCGCTAACGGAAGATATTTCTTCACTGTAGAAAAAATACTCAATATCAACGACCGTCTTTTCGTCCCGATAAGAGCTATAGCGGAGGCATTTTCAGTAAACGTTGACTGGGACGCCTCTACCCGCACCGTCGTTCTTACCTCAAGTAAAAAGGCTCTTGTTAGCGGGGACAAGTTCTATAACTCCACCGATCTGTATTGGCTCTCGCGCATAATCAACGCGGAAGCGGGCGGAGAAAGTCTTGTCGGTATGATAGCGGTAGGAAACGTGGTGCTTAACCGCAAAGCGAGCAATCAGTATCCCAATACCGTTTACGGCGTTGTTTTCGACAGAAAGGGCGGAACTCAGTTTTCTCCCGTTTCTATGGGAACTATATATAATACTCCCTCCGAATCGAGTATTATAGCCGCAAAAATATGCCTTGACGGCTACTCGGTCGATACCAATATACTGTTCTTTATGAATCCGAGAATTGCTACCAATAATTGGATCTCAAAGAACCGACCGTTCGCTTTTACTATAGGCAGACACGATTTCTACTATTAAAATTACAAACGGGGCTGTCTCAAACGCATTGAAATTTGCATTTGAGGCAGCCCCTCTTTTTTACTTATCCTGCCCGTAGGCTTCAAGAACCTCTCGGGCAATTTCCGTTACACGGTCACTGACGCTTTGCGGCGACACCACACGCACTTTATTCCCAAAGCCAAGCACCCACG
>JAZOON010000009.1:0-2956 GCA_045655045.1 Eubacteriales bacterium
TATATAAAAGTGAGGATTTTCCGTCGTAGACGTTATGAGCGTAACTCTGCCGTCCTCGATGTATTCAAGCAACGCCTGTTGCTGCTTCTTGTTGAAATACTGTATCTCATCTATGTAAAGCAGTATGCCGCCCGCGCCGAACAGCGTATTCGTTCCCGTAAGTATCTCCTTGACGTCGGAAAGTGACGCAGTGGTCGCGTTGAGGCGATGAAATACCATTCCCGACTCACGCGCGATTATCTCCGCCGCCGTCGTCTTACCCGTACCGGGAGGTCCGTAAAATATCATATTGGTAAGTCTGCCCGAAGCGAGCATTCGTCTTATAACCCCGCGTTCTCCGAAAAGGTGGGACTGTCCCACTATCTCGTCAAAGCTTTTGGGGCGAAGAGCCTCGGCTGTGCGTATATTAGTCATTTTTCTTACCTACTCAAAGTATTTTTGTGTTCTCCTTAGCTCCTATGCTGCCCGCAACGTCGTCAAGCAGCTCGAATATCTGCGGAAGTGCAACCATAAGCGCGACGAAAAGTATGGCAAGCACGACTACGGTAAGTATCGCGCCAAGCCACGTCGTTCCCTTCTTCTCGAACTTTACGTCCGCCATATATTTCATATCCTCGGGAATGTAAAAGCTGTCTGTGAGCGTGTTGATCTTGTACGGTATTTCCTTGAATTTCGGCAGCTTCTCACCGTTTTTTCTGCGTTCGGCGTACTCTTTTCGCTTCTCACTGAGCTTTTCGTCGTACTCCGTTTCCTCGCGGCACTTCACGACGCGGCGCAGAGACGTGCTTTTTTTCACGGCAAGACCTACGATACCTCCGCTATATCCAAGCTCGGCAAGCGTCAGCGCCCTATCGGGTGACAGTGCCTCTGCCTTCAATAAGCGTCTTACCACCTCTCCGAGCACCCGCTTGTTGAATACCGCGGCGAATGCGGCTATGGATATACCGATAAAAAGTCCGAGTATCATAAGCCGTACGGAAAGCATAGTGCTTGAATCCGCGCCGAGATTTTCATAATACTCCGTCGGATTTATGTACGTGTTGTAAAAATAATACCAAAGCTCCTTCCACAAGGGCATCTCAAGCTCCTCTGCGGTCGTTACGTTCAGTGCTGAAAATATTTGTTTCATTTTTTAGGTGAGGGGAACTTTCTTTCGAGAAAGTTCCCCTCATACTCCCTTCAAAGAACTTATGAAAAGGGTTTTCGTTTTTGGGGCGGGAACGCCTGTCTCTACAAAGATTGAGCGAACATACGGCGGAAGGCTGTATCAATCCCATTCCCCACGCAAATCTAACTTTAATTATTTTTTGGGGTGGCGGCACCCAAAAAATTGCGCGAGCAATTCTTGGAAGGACACAATAAATAAACGCTTTCGTTTCCATATAAAACGTGCTTTCGATGTGTTCGTATAAACCACACCCCCCCATTTGCCCAAATGTTTTTTGGCGCTACTTTTTTTCCAAAAAAGGTAGCGAAAACCGCATCCCCGCATCCCCGCGTTCTCTTTTATTATTTCTTTATAACGTCAACTCCGATATACTTGCGGAGAACCTCGGGAACGACCACGGAGCCGTCTGCCTGCTGGTTCTGCTCAACGAGCGCGGGAAGAATACGGCTCGTAGCAAGTCCCGAACCGTTGAGGGTATGCACGAATTCCGTCGTCTTACCGTTTTCGCGTCTTACTCTCATCATACCGCGTCTTGCCTGATAATCGCGAGCGTTGGATACAGAAGAAACTTCCTTATATCCGTCCATTGAGGGAATGTTTATTTCTATATCGTAGGTACGCGCCATGGACGCGGAGCAGTCCTCTGCCGCAAGCTTGACCGTTCTGAAGTGGAAGCCAAGTCCCTTAACGAGATTTTCCGCATTCGCAACAAGCTCCTCAAACGCTTCGTCGCTCTTTTCGGGGAGCGTGTACTGTACCATTTCCACCTTATTGAACTGGTGTCCTCTGACCATTCCGCGCTCGTCCGCTCTGTAGCTGCCCGCTTCGCGGCGGAAACAGGGGGTGTAGCTTATATACTTTCTCGGAAGGTCAGCTTCGGTAAGTATTTCGTCTCTGTGGAGAGATACCAGCGCCGTCTCTGCCGTGGGAAGCATAAAGCGTCTGCGCTCGTCCTCTGCCGTCTCCAGCCAGTAAACGTCGTCGGCGAACTTGGGAAACTGACCTGCGGTAAGACCGCACTCGTAGCCAAGCATGTGGGGAACGAGCATAAGCTCGTATCCGTTTCCAAGGTGGGTGTCAACGAAGTAGTTGAGGAGCGCCCATTCAAGTCTTGCGCCCATTCCGCGATATATCCAGAAGCCCGCGCCTGAGAGCTTTGCGCCTCTCTTGTAGTCGATAAGACCGAGGTCGGTGCAGATATCAACGTGGTTCTTGGGCTCAAAGTCAAACTTCTTGGGCTCGCCAAAATAACGCAGAGGCTGATTGTTTTCCTTGCCGCCCGCGAGCAGATCCTCGTCGGGAAGATTGGGCAGACCGAGCATTACGGACGTAAACTGCGTTTCAACAGTCTTGAGCTGCTCGTCGATCGCTTTGGTCTTTGCGGAAAGCTCCTTCATCTGCGCGAAAATCGCGGAGACGTCCTTCCCTTCCTTCTTGTACTGGGGAATGAGCTTGTTCATCTTGTTCTGCTCTGCCTTGATAGCTTCCGTTTCTGCAATAAGTGCTCTTCTCTCGGTGTCAAGCGCCAAGATCTGCGCTATTTCTTCCTTTGCGTCCTTACCCTTTTTTGCAAGTCTTGCTATTACCTCGTCGGGATTTTCCTTAATATATCTTACGTCTATCATAATTTTTGCCTTTTTGTGCCTTTCTGTCGTTTATATAGAGAACATTTGTTCTTTTTTGCTTATTCCAAGCCGCCTTAAACGAACATTTGTTCCTTTGGTCTTTAATTATCAGAGCTCTTCGAATATCTCGTTTCCGCAAATAGCCTTGAGAAGTGTTTCAAGG
>JAZOON010000010.1:0-2679 GCA_045655045.1 Eubacteriales bacterium
TGTCGTAATACAGCTTCAATTTGTTTGCCGAGAAATTTCTGAACTGCTCGCAGACAGTCTCAAGGCTTGCCACGTCGTCGTATTCCACTCCCGCGGCGGCGCTCATCTCCCTGTCCGTCTTGTCGAGCATATAAAATCGAGGCTCTTCTTCGGGCTCGTCGGCGTCTTTCTTTTGCTCGGACGGAGCGAATAACGGTATATCCTTTTCAATGCTTATATCGGGCAACACGCTATTCTCGGGCGTGGGCTCTTCCTGCTCTCTCATTCTTTCAAAGTATGAGTTGTGCGTCTTTATTATATGCCTTATCATCGCTCCGAGCGCTATAGGCAGAAGAAGCGCAAACACGAGTATTACGTATACGTTTTCCGAAAACATTATCGGAGAAGCCGCCCCGTCAGGCTGTCTTGCAAACAGGCTTACAAGCGCCGAAAACAGCAGTATTCCAATGATGACGCTTACTACGAGCAGCGTAATAAGCAGCTTTTTCTTTCGCTTCATCGTTGTTCCTTTCCAAAAACGGGTACGCTATTCCTTCTTGCTCTTCCCCTTACCCGAATTTTCAATAGTCCACAAAATATCCTTGCGTATCTTCTTTCTCGCCTTTTTCCACTCGTCGTCAAACAGCGTAACGAACGCCTGAAGCTGAGCTTCAAGCTCTTCAAATCTTTCCTTGGACGAGAAATCGTCTATGTCCGCCACATGACCGTGCTGCGCGCGCAATCCCGTAAGCTGCGCTCTGACGAGCGTGTTTTCCTCCTGCAAGTCCTGCGCCCTGCGGCTGTATTCCTCAACCTTTGCAGCGCACTGCGCTTCCGTATCCGCCGTCTTCTGTCTGTAATCCGTCTCCATTTCGGCGCGTATGCGTCTCGTTTCCTGCTCGTTTGCCGTCCACTTCTCGCTGAACGCCTTTCTCTCAAGGCTGAGCTGCTCCTCAAAGCTCTTCCGAGCCTCGGTCATTTGCTCCTCGAAGTCCTTCTTCATACGGGCAATCATCTCCTCGTACTCCGCCGTCTTTGCCGCCATATCCGCCGCGTATTTCTTGCCCCACGCGTCTATCTCGGCTTCCTTTTCGCTGACGTTTACCAAAAGCTCCGCTACGGTGCTCTCCGCCTTATCTCTCTCGCCCTCGAGCCGCCTTATCTCCTCACCGAGTCTTGAGTTTTCCTCAATCTTCACCTTGAGCGCCGCGCTGTCGGCTTCAAGGCTCTTGTTTCTCTTTTCAAGCGCAAGCATATATTCGTCGGGCGACTCACCCGTTTCGGATATACGCTTCTTCATCGCGGCTATCTGCGCCGCTATCTTTTCCTTTTCCTCTTGTCGGCGGCGCTCCTCCTCCGCCTCGTAGGACGCGCGAAGCTCAGCCTTTATTTCGTTTCCGTACTCATACGTCAAAAACGACGAAAGCAGAACTATCTCCGAAAAATCGTCCGACATAATATCGGAAAAGGGATTATATACCTTTTTAACTTCCTCTATGCTGTAGCCGTCACCCTCATAAGACGCAACGTATTCGTAAAGCGCGACCGCCTTTTTAAAGTTGTTGTTCATTCTGAGGACGTTTGTCTTGGTTATGGGCGGCTTTATCATAGGCACCTTAGCCACCTGCTCCATAAGCGGAGTGGCAAGTAAGGCTCTCACCCAATGCTCAAGCCCCTCTATCTTGTTTACAAGCATCTGCGCCTCGTCGTTAAGCGTGGCAAGTGGATCGTTACGCCGCTCCTCAGAAAGCTTCACCTCAAAGTCTATATGCCTTTTCCCAAGACCTATGCTCTTTTTCATCTGCGTGCTTGCGCGGTAAGTATTGCCAAGCTCGCTGATACGGGCAAGTCGCATATCTATAAAGTCCGCGAGATAGCGAAGCATCATATACAGAAAACGGTTTTCGTAAACTGCGTAGTCGCTGTCGCGCTCTATCATATAGAGCTTATCGGGAACTAAGCCGTCATCTTCGTCCTCAGGCTCTCTCGTTATAAACTCACTGTGTCTTGCGAGATGCTCAACGGAATGCTTGTCAACGTGCTTCGCCTTCTCTATCGGAACGACCTCTCCGTCATTACGGATAAACTGCCGCTCTTCCTTGATAGCCTTCTCAACGAAAACCAGTCCCGCCTCTATCTCGTTTACCCAATCCTCGTTTATATGACAGTAAAACTTTATTGCCTCAAGCCTGTCCGTGTCGGGGTTTGAGTGAGAAATAATATTCCTTTGCTTTGCGCACTCGCCGTCAGCCTCCGTGAGCTTACGGTATTCGAGAAAGGCGCGATAATACAGATCCAACTGATTCATTCGTTTATTTCCCTTTTGCGGTTATTTATTCTTTTTGTACGAGCATCTCACGGGGTAACGTTTCCGACGCCCGTGAGACGTCCGCACAGACGATATCTTTTAATTAACGGTCAGCACTCCGTACAGAGAAATTATCGTATAATAATCGACTCTTTCGCCGTCCACCTCAACGTATGCCTTAAAAGAATTCTGTCCAGTTCCGTCATACAAGGGGTTACTCTCGTCGAAATAAAAGTCAATATTTATCATATCCTTGAGCTGTTGTGCGTCCGTGATTTTGGAGTTACTTCCGCTCGCGCCCGCATACACACTCACTATCTCAAATTCGTCGCACCAATATCCCGTGCTGCCGTCCTCGTATTCGAAATCCCGTGTCGCCGACCTTACGGTTA
>JAZOON010000011.1:0-5073 GCA_045655045.1 Eubacteriales bacterium
TTGACAGAGAGACGCTTATGACTATCCAGTGCTTCTTTGAGAACAACCTCAACGTATCCGAGACGTCAAGAAAGCTGTTCGTACACCGTAACACGCTCGTATACCGTCTTGAAAAGATACGTAAGCTTACGGGACTTGATCTGCGTGAGTTTGAGCACGCGATAACCTTCAAGGTAGCTCTTATGGTAAGAAAGTACCTTGATTCCAAGCCTGTTAAATATTGATTTCTGAATTATTCGGAATACCTCTTTGCAAAAGGGGTATTCCGATTTTGAACGCAATTTCAGGACATTTGATTTTTCATGCTTTTTGACGGACATAATCAAAATAATGATAAAAAGATGAAAGTGAGATATGGCAAATGTCAGAGGAGAATAAGAATACAGAGCCATTGAACGATGGCGAAAAAGAGTACGTTGAGGAACCCGAGGCTGAACGGAGATTAGAGGAGTTTGAGCTGTTTTCTTCGGAGCCGCCGGCACAGAATGAGCGTGGGGATTTTTACGAAAAAAAGAGAAATTCCATAAAAATACCGCTTTACGCATTTATCTGCTCGGCTGTAGCTCTCGTCGTTGCGGCTGTTATGCTGACTTATACGTTTTGTAACAGCGCATATCAGGCAAGACTTGCCGAGTTGCAGATAGACGATGCAACGCAAAACGCGGCGGGAACGGGCGGCGGATATTCCTCTCTCGATATACTTCAGAAAATATTCGAAGAATATTCCTTTGAGGAGCTTGACGACGAAACTATCAAAAACGAGATACTCAAGGCTTACGTAAGGGCGACGGGCGATAAATACGCCGAATATTATACCCGTGAGGAATACGCGGAGCTTGAACGCCAGATGGCGGGAGTGAGCCAAGGTATCGGTATAAGTATAATAAATTCTACCGTAATTATAAATGAAGTTGAATATAAAGCCTTGAAGGTAATCAACGTTATGAAGGATTCGCCTGCTGAAAAAGCGGGAATTCTTGTTGGTGACTGCATAATAGCAGTCGGTACAGCATCGGAAAACTCAACCATAAGTAAGCTTGGATACGATCAGGGACTTGCTCAACTCAGGGGAGCTTCGGGAACGTATGCTGAGTTCGGTTATTATAGACCGAGTACGGAAGAGACAAAATTTATTTCCATACTTCGAGCTGAGTTTATCGAAACGTCTGTAATGTGGCAAAAAGTGGATAACGATGTCGCCACCGACGTGGGACTTGTTAAGATACTCAGCTTTGACGCGACTACCCCAAAACAGCTTTCCGAAGCAGTTGACGCGCTCGTTGCGCAAGACTGTGAGAAGATAGTTTTCGATTTGAGATATAACCCCGGTGGGCAGTTAAATTCCATAGCTAAGGTGCTTTCCTATTTTCTTGATGAGGGAGATACGATCATCTCTATGCAGGATAAGAAGGGAAATACCGAGGTCATAAAGGCTGAGGCTTCACAAAGATACGGTATAACCGCCGAGGATATAGGTAAATATAAGCATCTTAATATGGTAGTGCTGTGTAACGAAAACACCGCAAGCGCGGCAGAGCTTTTCGTTGCGAATTTCAGAGATCACGGTATTGGTAAGGTTGTAGGTACTACCACTTACGGCAAGGGAACGGTCCAAACGTATATCAACGCAATAAACGTGAACGGTCAGCCCCTGTATCTTGACGGAGTGCTGAAGCTTACGGTTTATATGTATTATCCGCCAAGCGGTGAGAGCTACGACGGAATAGGCATAAAGCCGAGCGAGGGCTGCGAGGTCGCGCTATCCGATGAAGCAAAAACCAAAAACATTTACGATATAATGGGAACTACCGAAGACAATCAGCTCGTTGAAGCTGTTAAACATTTTAAATAAGAGGAGAAAAGGACAATGGCAGAAAAGATCAAACTGACACAATCGGGTTATCAGGAGGCGAAAGCCAAGCTCGATTATTTGAGAACGGAGAAAAGAGAAGAGATAAAGGCGGCTCTCGTTGCGGCGAGAGAGCTTGGAGACCTTTCGGAGAACTCTGAGTACGATGAGGCGAGAAACGAGCAGGCAAAGGTTGAGGCGGAGATCGTAGAGCTTGAAAAGCTGCTTGAAAATGCGGAGATACTTAACGACGACGAAATAGAAGAGGGTAAGGTTGGTCTTGGCTCTTGCGTTAAGGTTGAGACGAACGGAAGAGAAGTGACGTATTACATCGTCAGCTCCAACGAGGTCAACGCATTTGAAAACAAGATATCCAATATGTCGGTTATCGGCGCGGCGCTTATCGGTAAGAGAGCGGGCGACGAATTTGAGGTCAAAACTATTGCAGGTCAGGTAAATATTAAGGTTCTGGACGTATCGAGAGCCTGATAATAACGACGGGGGATAGCCGCAACGACTTGCGACGTGTCCCCCCGTTTTTGTAAAAGGGGAAAAAATGAGGAAAGAAAATCGAACGGAAAAGGAATATACCGAGGGTATATCCGTAGAAAAAAGCAAATTTCTTTCGTGGCTTGACAATTATTGGTACCATTATAAGTGGATAACGGTTGGTGTAGCCTTTTTTCTTATAGTAATTATCGTGTGCACGGTACAGATGTGTACTAAGGAAGAGGACGACCTTTGCGTTGTTTATGCGGGAAGGAATACGCTGTCACTTAGCGAGGAAAGCAATTTTTCAAGAGCTCTTGAAGCAATAGCTCCCGAGGATTTTGATAAAAACGGCGAAAAGCATATAGCTTTTATCACGTATTCAATACTTTCCGAGGAGCAGGTGCTTGAAATTCAAGCGCAGACGGACGAGGACGGTAAGAATTTGTTCGTTGATAAGAGCTTCAATTCCAAGGAATACGAAACGTATAACAATTACATAATGACGGGCGAATCGTCGGTTCTTTTCCTCGATCCGTGGCTGTTTGAAAAATTGGTGGCGGCAGACAGAGTTGCAAGGGTAGAGGACGTTATCGGATATACACCCGAAGCCGCATGCGGCGAATACGGCGTAAGACTTGGTGATACTGAGCTTTATAGAGAATATGGCGTAATGCAGCTTTTGCCCGAGGATACCGTTATTTGTATACTGCGTCCTTACGTTGCGGGTAATAGCAGCAAAAAGGAATATTATGCTCGCGAGAAGGCAATGTTTGAAGCACTTGTGACGTTTGAGAGTGAGGAATGATATGAAAAGAAATTTCGTTCCTGTTCTTCTTTGCTTTATTACCGCCGCGATATGGGGCTTTGCCTTCGTGGCGCAGGTTCAGGGAACTGCGTATATCGAGCCGTTTACGCTGACGGGCGTGAGATTTTTGATAGGCATTATAGCTCTTGCTCCCGTCGTTCTGATATTTGAAAAGGGGAGTGTGAGCAAGGAAGAGAGAAAGAAAACCGTCGTTGCTTCGCTCGTTACGGGCGCGATACTGTTTATCGCATCGTCCTTACAGCAGTTTGGTATTCAGATAACCGCAAGCGCTGGAATAGCGGGATTTATTACGGGACTTTATACTGTGCTCGTGCCTATAGCGTGCTTCTTGTTTTTTAAAAAGAGGACGGGTGTAAACGTATGGCTCGGAGCGGCTTTTGCATTGGTGGGACTGTTTTTGCTTTGCTATAAGCCCGGAGAAGGCTTCCGATTCGGTATGGGAGAGCTGTTACTGCTTATTGGCGCGCTTTTCTGGACGGCTCACGTGGTTACTATAGACAGGCTTGGAAAAAATATACGCTCGCTTCATTTTGCTTGGGGACAGTTTGCGGTTTGCGCCGTTCTTGGAATTGCTCTTATGTTCGTATTTGAAGAGCCGAAAATGACCGATATTATGAGCGCAAAATGGTCGCTTTTGTATTGCGGCGTACTGTCTTCGGGAGTCGCGTACACCTTGCAGGTGGTGGCTCAAAAGCGCAGTGATCCCACTGTTGCGGCTATAATATTTTCAACGGAATCGATGTTCAGCGCAATAGGCGGAGTTATTTTCAAGATCGACCGTATAGCGGTGTTGGGGTATTGCGGATGCGCGCTTATATTTGCGGGGATCGTGGTATCGCAGATAGAATTTAAAAGAAGAAAAAACAAGCTTCCGCTTGAATAGGTAACGGCGACTTTCGATAATAATATCTATTATCGGAGGTGTGATATGAATAAACGTGATTTTGCAACGGGATTTATAACGGGAATTGCTGTTATAGGCGGATTTTTTACGGTTGTCTTGGCTGTATTTTTGATTTTTTGACGGAGGTAGAAAGTGCGACTTGATAAATTTTTAGTTACAACGGGATGTTGCACAAGGTCTGTGGCGAAAAAGCAGGTAAGAGCAGGTGCGGTTACTGTTAACGGAAGAGTGCCGTCGTCGTCCGACGTCGCCGTAGATCCTGAAACGGATCGCATTACCTATTGCGGCAAAACGGTTGAATACCGAAAATATACTTACGTTATGCTAAATAAACCCGAAGGGGTGGTCAGCGCAACGAACGACGGAAGGGATAAAACCGTTCTGGATCTTTTGCCGCCCGACGTGAGAACGAGAGGTATGTTTCCGTGCGGCAGACTTGATAAGAATACGCTCGGTCTTGTGCTGCTTACGGACAACGGAGAGCTTGCTCACCGATTGCTCGCGCCGAAAAGCCACGTGACCAAAATTTATAAATTCAAATCTAAATTTCCCATTTCAAGTGAAGAAGCCAAGCGCTTTGAGGACGGACTCATTCTTGAGGACGGCTATGAAACGAAGCCTGCCAAAATAGAGCTTGAGGGCGACGGCGACTGCGGATATATCACGCTCGTTGAGGGAAAATATCATCAGATCAAACGAATGCTTGAGGCGATTGATAACAAGATAACGTATCTTGAACGCATCTCCTTCGGACCGCTTTCGCTCGACGAAGGACTTGACAGGGGTGAGTGGAGATACCTTACGGACGAAGAAATAAAGGCTCTTGAAGAGCACGCAATTTAATTCGATTTTTGCCGCTTAGAACGGTAGAATATATTTTTTAATTTACGGAGTAAAGGTTATGGACATTATTAAAAAGCTTGCAGAGGAATTTAATCTTAAAGAAACGCAGGTAGAAAAAACGGTTGCGCTTATTGACGAGGGGAATACCATTCCCTTTAT
>JAZOON010000012.1:0-31045 GCA_045655045.1 Eubacteriales bacterium
TAATTATTTATTATTCCTTCAATCCCCGCTCGGTAGACGACCGAGTCAAAACAAATGTTTAATATTCCTCCTTAGCTCAGTCGGTAGAGCGCATGACTGTTAATCATGATGTCGCTGGTTCAAGCCCAGCAGGGGGAGCCAAAAGCCATTCAAGCTTATATGCACCTTTAGCTCAGTTGGTAGAGCAACTGACTCTTAATCAGTGGGTCCCGGGTTCGAATCCCTGAAGGTGCACCATCAACTTGAATGGCTTTTTATATGTTTTTTGCACCTTGAAGGATATCTCACACGGGAAGTTGCTACGCAACCTTTTGTCCAATTTTATCCAAATTTGCTCTTTGGGCAAGTGAAATAGCTTTGCTGTGAAATATTTGCTTCGCAAATGTTAAATATTCGCTGGTGCGAACGTGGGCAAAATTCATTTTACATCGAACGAAGTGAGATATTTCACAATGTGCTTTGCGCATTATTTCACTGAATAATGGGTTTATGATATAATAACCGAATTGATATATTGCGCTTTTTATGCTATAATAACTCCAAGAGGTGAAGGATAAATGAGAAATGTTAAAATATTGCTTTCGTGCGGCGTCAACTCCCAAAATTATGTCGATGCGATCAGTGGATTGGGCGCAGAGGCAACGGCGAAGTATTTGCCGGCTATTGATACAAATTATGATGGTTTGATCCTTTGCGGTGGAAACGATATTAATCCTGAACGTTATGCCGAAAAGTTAAACGGTGCTGTGGATATTGATTTTGAAAGAGATGAGGTAGAGTTCGCTTTGCTCAAAGCATATATTGATGTCGGTAAGCCGATTTTGGGAATTTGCAGAGGGTGTCAGCTGATCAACGTGTTTTTTGGCGGATCTCTTTATCAAAATTTGCAGGAAGCGGATTTGCACAAAAGAAAAAATAACACCGATATGGTTCATAGAGTTACGGCAATTTCGGATAGCATCGTAGGTGGGATATACGGAGAATCTTTTTTTGTGAACAGCGCACACCATCAGGCGGTCAAGGTATTGGGTGACGGTCTTCGCGCAAGTGCGGATTGGAATGGTCAATACGTTGAGGCAATTGAACATAATACATATCCGATTTTCGGCGTTCAATGGCATCCGGAGAGAATGTGTTTTCGCAACAAAAGGGAAGACACTGTTTGCGGTGCGGATATTTTTACGTATTTTATTAATATGTGTCAAGCATACCGCAGAGATAAATAAAGGTTGTCATTTCGACCTATAAACACAAAAGCCATTCAAGTTTATATGCACCTTTAGCTCAGTTGGTAGAGCAACTGACTCTTAATCAGTGGGTCCCGGGTTCGAATCCCTGAAGGTGCACCATTACTTGAATGGCTTTTTTCTATGCAGCAATATTTTTAGGTTCTATAATAAACGTTTGAGAAAAACAACATTTATTATAGAACCCTTTTTTATTTCAGTATAACGTCAGCGTAAATAGGGCAGTGGTCGGATGCGCTCATCAGTATCTTATCAACGAGAGTGTTAAAATACGTAAATTTAACCTTTTCGTTGCCGAAGATATGGTCGAGGCTGTTTGCTGTTGCCGTGCTGACCTGAGCTCCGAGCTCGTGCCACGTCGAGCAATTACGGTTTATTTTTGTTGCTGAGTATTTTGCATCGGAAAAACCACCGTCTATTATAGACCAATAAGGCTTGTGCGCATTTTCCTTGTCTTTACCCTCGGTCGAGTTGAAGTCACCCGTAATCAGAACTGGGCAATCGTACTGCGATTCAAGCGAATCGGCTAAGGCTAACACTTCAAGTGCCTGAGCCGTACGGTACTCGAGACTTTGCTCTGCGTGAGACGGTGTGAAGTGGGTATTTACCTGAACGAATTTTTTGCCGCTTGCTGTATGCTCAAAATACGCCCATGCGATGGTTTTCATATAGTGGTTATCCGACTCGACAAACTCTTCAACGCCGCTTTCAATAAGCTTTACGGTATCGGAATTATAGAGTATTGGAGTAAAGCAGGTTTTGCCGTATTTTTCGTGAGAGTAATTCTCGTGCTCCACGCATATGAGCTTGTACGGGGTGTTTTTAATGGCGTTCTTTATAGCGGAGTGCCAATTTGAGGACGTTTCCTGAAAGCCGATAACGTCTGGCTTATAGCACAAGATCGTTGAAGCAACGGTCTTGTCTCTTCCGCTTACTGGGGGTGTGTCTGCCCATATGTCAACGAGCAGATTGAAGGACATAACTCTGATATCCGAGCCTTCGGTAAAGGCTGCGCTGTCGGAGAAGGTGGACCTGTACGCGTTATCCGTGAGTGAAAATCCCTCCACGAAATTGAACGTGTCGGAATATACGCCCGACAGATAGTCGGATTTGAATACCTCGAGTGCTTTAAGGCTTGAGGTCTCGTCCTTTGCCGCAACGAGAAGGTCCTTATCCTTTACAGCTACCAAAAATTCGCCTATAGCGAGCTCCTGTGTAAGAGAGCATATATCTCGCTTTACGCTGCTTCCGAGGACTATCTCCTTGCCTTCCTTGGGCTTTGAATCGTAAATTACCTCAACGTCCTCGCCGCAGGTGTCCTTGATGAATTTCTTGATGCTGTTTGCGGCGGAGTACAGATTGTCGTCGCAGCAGACTATTTTGTAGTCAGCCCACGACTCGCCCTCGTCAACCATAAGAGCTTCCTCTGATTTAAAGTGATAGTTTCCTATGTATTCAAGGCGACCGTCAGTCTCCTTTAATAGGTTTTCCTTAAGAAAATCCACAGCCTCCGTCAAACGCTCGGGGGTATGCGCGGCAATTACTATCATTCCGTCCACAGTCGTTATCTTGAAGTCATCGAAGCCGATAGAGGAGAGAGTGTCCTTGGACTGCGCGCGGCAGGTGTTTCCTATAAGTATTTCGTTGCTTGCCGTAGCGTTGTCCGATTCCTTAGCAACCGTTTGCTGAATTGAGAAGGAAGGACTGTGCGTAGCAACCGAATAAGAGCAGCTCGTATATACGGTCGTTGACTGTTGCGGTCTTGCTACCTTGTAGTAAACGCCTGATGCGTCGGCAATAACGATAGGCGTATCAAGAAGCTCAATTCCGTCGGAGTCAACGGTCGTATCCTCTTTTTTACATCCGACTAAAGCAAGCACTGCAAAAAGGAATACGAGCGATAGCGACAAAATTCTTTTAAAACTCATTTGTCATTTCCTTCCTTTAATACTTTCATAAGCGGAACGGGGTCGTTTGCAGTTATGAGGTCCGCGCCCTTTTCGATACACAGCCTTACGTCCTCCTCGGTGTCAGCGCAGTACATATGCATAGGAAGTCCCTTGCTTGCGAATATGGGGAACACCTCGGATCTGACGATCGTCATACTCAATCCAATTTCGTCGTAATAGCGGTAGCCTTCCTCATGGTCAAAGTGCTTCATTTGGAAATCGGGATAGCCCATGGTTCTCGCGTTATATTTTGTTTTAAGATACTTTATCGTGGGCGCGTCAAAGGCGTAGAACCAGGAATTGTCAAAAAGACCGTATTCCTTAAGCATAGCGACGGTTATATCAACAGTTTCCTCGGTATAGTCCTTTATCTCGACACCGAGAGGCATATGGGGACGCTTTGAATTCACAAGCTCGCAAAGCTCCTTGAGCGTGGGTACGCGAACGTCCTTGCCCACAAACTCATCTCCGAATTTGTCCGTAAAAGCTGCTTCAAGCTCCTTTATTTCCGCAAGCGTCATATCCGAGAGCTTTCTGTCAACTCCACAGGTGCGCTTTGCGCTGCTGTCGTGCATAATAACGGGCACCTTGTCCTTGGAAAGTCTTACGTCAAACTCAAATGCGTCAACGCCGAGGTCGATAGCCGCTTCGTAAGAGATAAGCGTATTTTCGGGGTATTTTGCGCAATATCCTCTGTGTCCTTCAACAAAAATCTTTTTCATAATATACTCCTTTAAAACATATATTTTCCTGCGCACAGCTCGTGCCTTTTTCCGTTTGGAAGAACGACTGATGCCGTGATGCCTTTGGGTACTGTAAATTCATAGCAAACGGTATCATCCTTATAATACCAGTTGCTTTCAAGCCGTCCATAGGGGGTGTCAACCGAGCAGTTGACAAATCCAAGACGCTTGTCGGGATAGGGAGCAAGCGTTACCTTGCGGTAGCCTGCCTCGTCAACCCTTATTCCCGCCGCTACGCCGTACAGCCAATCTCCAACCGAGCCGTAAGCGTAGTGATTAAACGAATTCATATCGGTACTCCAGAAGCTTCCGTCCTCCTTTATTCCGTTCCAATGCTCCCACATAGTCGTCGCGCCGTGATTGACGGAATACAGCCATGAGGGATTTCCCTCGTTGAACAGAAGCTTATACGCAAGCTCGGTCTTGCCGTTGTCGGAAAGAGCGTGCATTATGTAAGGCGTGCCGATAAAGCCCGTAGACATACGTCCTCCGAACCCGTTTATAAGCTCCTCCAGCTTGTCAACAAGTCCTTGACGTTCGCTTTCTTCATAAAGACCGAAGCGGAGAATAAGAGAGATACCCGTTTGCGTAAGACCTTTTCTTATTCTGCCCTTCGAGCCCTCGGGCGGAGTTTGTTCAATGGGCAAGCCGTCCTTCATAAAGCGCTCGCGAAAAGCATTTACTATTCTTGGATAGAGAGATTTATAGAACTCTACGTCCTTGCCGATTATATCGCCTGCTTGAACGAGCAGCCTTGTGGAGTAAGCAAAGAACGCACTTCCGATAAAGTCGTAGGACGTCGCTCCCTCGTAGGTATCTCCGCCAGCATCCATACCGAGCCAGTCGCCAAAGTGCCAGCCGCCGAGCCACAGCTCCTCTACCTCGCCCTGCGAGCGCATATACTCAACCCAAGAGCGCATAAGCTCAAAGTTGTCCTCAAGTATCTTCTTATCTCCGTAAAGCTCGTAAAGCGTCCACGGGATTATAGTTGCCGCATCTCCCCAGCCTGCGGAGATACGGGAGTGAGCTCTTGCGTGCATTCCATTTATCTCGGGGCAAGTGCCGAATACCGCGCCGTCCTCGCGCTGTTCAAGTCGAAGGTCGGCAAGCCATTTGACGAAGAAGGCGCGTACGTCGTAATTTATTGCCGCCGTACGGCAGAACACCTGAGCGTCACCCGTCCAGCCAAGTCGCTCGTTTCTCTGAGGACAATCGGTTGGAATATCAAGGTAATTGCTTTTCTGTCCCCAGATTATATTGTGGTAGAGCTGATTTATTTTCTCGTTACCGCAGGTGAAGTAGCCCGTGCGTGTCATTTGAGAATGAACGACTATTGCGCGGAAGCCGTCCGTATCAACGGGCATATCGGGATATTCGTCTATACGGACGTACCTGAAGCCCTGAAAAGAGAACCTCGGCTTGAAGCTGTCCGCCTCGCCGCTTAAAATATAGGTGATCGTATTCTTTGCCGCACGGTAGTTTTCATTATAGAAGTTGCCCTCGCTGTCAAGAACCTCTCCAAAGGAGAGGACGACCTTCTCGCCGCGGTTTCCCTTTATGTCAAGGGAAACGTAGCCCGTCATATTCTGACCGAAATCAAGGACGTTTTCTCCCTTGGGAGTAGTCAGGAGCGTGGGGGAAAGAATTTCCTGTTCCATAATCGGCGCGCCCTCGTCGGGGACGAGATTATATTCCTCGCCGTTTTCCGTCGCGTAGCCCAAAAGGGAAGGGACGTGCGTTTTATCCACGGTCTCACCGTCGTAAATATCGGCGAAGGTGACCTCGTGGGTATATGCTTGCCAAGAGGTATCTGTGTAGATATTCTGTGTTTCTCCGTCCTCATACGCTATATGCAGATGCGCGTACGCCGCTATGTTGTCGGCGTAGAGCCGTCTGTTGCCGACGAATCCGAGATGACCTACCGCCCAGCCGTTTGCTACGGTGAGTGCAAGCTCACAGCCGTCAAAGAGAAGCTTACTTACGTCGTATTCCTGATACTGCACGCGGTTTTTATAGCTTGTAAATCCCGGGGTGAGGACCTGCTCGCCTATTTTTTTGCCGTTGACGGTCGCCTCGTACACACCCATTGATGATGCTTTGAGCGTAGCGGTGCTTATTTTTTTGGTCAATGAAATGTTTTTCTTAAAGGTTATTGCTTCCGCCTGTGTTTCACACGGCGGCTTTATCCAATGATTCATAAATCAGACTCCTGAGTTTTTTATATTTTATCACGGAACGCTTGTTTTTTTCAATACTTGTTTAAAAATTATATATAATCGTTTTATAAAAACGCGGTTTTCAAAATTAATAAAGCTTAGTCCAGAATTTTTCCTCGGACAAAGAGAGCAGAGATGTCTGCTCGATAGGCTCTATCGCTGCCTCGGGCGTCAAATAAAGTTTTTTATCCATAATAATTATCCTTACTTTAAAGGGTAGGGGGAGGCGGTAATCCGCCGCCCCCTGCGTGTTTATATCCCTTGTTCCTTTTTGCTTCCGTCGAACGGATCTGAGAAAAGGTTATCAAGCAGATTCGACGTTGCGATAACGTCATTGGTTGAAAGGTTTATTTTCTCCATAGCAGGAGAGTTATAATAGTTTTTCATTTTTTAACACCTCCTGAATTAATAGTAGAGTGTTACGACCATCTGCGCGGGAAGGTGGTCGGAGGGGTATTTTTCGCCCGTCGTGGTCGTAGTCTTGTTGTCAAGTATGCGATAGGTGTGAACTACGCCGTCAAAGTTCGAGGTGAACCAGAGGTCGATCGCGCCCCAGTTCTCCTCTATCGCTTCGGGATTGATCTGAGTGAAATCATCGGTGGTGCAGGAGTAGAATCTGTCAGCCTTGCTTATAGCAGCCTCTCTTGCAACGTCTATCGTAACTTTTTCGTCAAGAGACTCTTTTTTGGGATCGATAGTCTTTATATCCGTTATTGCGCCCGTTTCATCGGTAACAGTAACGCTACTCTTGAACCAACCTGTTATGGCGCTGTAGGAGTTGTTAAAGTCGCCGCCTATGAACATGGGAAGATCATAGGTAGCAAGCTCCTCATTGGTCTGAAGCTCCTCAAGTATCTCACGCAGGTAGATCACCTCAAGCTCCTGAACAAAGTGAGAATTAGAATAACTGGTTGTGCCATTCTCGGTAACTGCGCCTATAACGTTTCCGTTCGAATCCAGAATATAATTGGTTCTTCTTACTATCAGGTGAAGATTTACGTATACGAACCGAACTCCCGTTCCCTCACCGTTTTCGTCAAGGACTTCGAAGACAACGTAGTTGAGAGCCTTGTAGGAGTTGTCCTTGCAAGGGATGTAGGAAGCCTCGTAGCGGCTGTCAGCATCGGTAAACCAGATAGTGTCGCTTGAAACAACCTTGAACTTATCCTTCTTGTAGTAAATGGGATTATACATATCCTTGCCCTTTGGATCGTTGTCAGCGTTAAGATCGTCTCCCTTTACTATGCCGTAGTCTGCCGCCATAAGTCCCGTATTTCTGGTATCGTCACCGATAGTATCGAACCAGTCAAGCGTGGAATCCGAACCAAAGGTGTTATCAACGGTAAGCTTTGCTACCTCCTGAAGACCGATTATATCCGCGCCCGAATTTAAGAGATATTCAAGTACGTATTGGTTACGGTTGTCGTATTCAAAGGTAGCTTTGTCGCCACTCCACCAGTTGTTGCCAGCCTCATCCTCAACGTTTCTGATGTTATAGCTGAGGAAATTGATTTCAAGCGCGTTGGTGTTACGAATTTCGAGAAGCATATCTCTGTTAGCCTTTGAGTAGGGGCTGTAAACGCCTGACTCGTCGATCTCTTGATTATAATAGAGCTTTTTGTGAACGAAGGTGTCCTCGTAAGCCATTTTTGCAACGTCAACTATGCTTCTGGAGTTCTTAGCCTCGCTGTAATCCGCATAGTAGTAGGTTGTGGTATCACCCTCAACTACCTTTATGTAAGCTCTTGCGGAGAATGCTTTCGAGGGATCGAGAAGATTGGTGAGAACGCCGTTGAACTGATAGAAGCCCTGACCTTCACCGCCAAGATACTTGCTATCGGCGAGGTCTATTGCCATTTCAAGATAGCTTGTATTGTATTTAAGCTTCGAGAGAGCGTCAACGGTAAATTCGCCGCCCGCCTCGGTTATATAAGACGTGGGAGTGATGAGAATACCGAAGGAAACGTCCTTGCCCTCGCCCTTGAAGCTATCAAGATGCTTTTCGCCGATGATAGCGGTGAAACGGATACCCGAAGGCTCGGAGAAGCGAACGGAAGCACCGTCGTAGGTGTAAAGCTTAAGCAGCGTGTCGTTACCAACTGCCGACGCGGGAGAGGAGATATCGCCCTCGCGAACGATCCAACCGTTTACGGGAGACTTTCCTACGAGGTCGTACAGTTCAATGTAATACTCGTCTGCAAGAAGCATATAATTGTTGTTATCGTTGTATCTGCAAGCATACAGGGATTTGCCTGTTGTCATATAGCAATTTTCAATGGTTATGTTCTCATTGAAAGAGCCAAATGCATACATATCGTAGTTTTTGCCTGCATAAACGGTATTTCTTATGGTAGTAGAGCCTTCTTTTATTACGGTAGTGTCACCTACTTTTTCCTCTTTGTCCTTGTTCCAACCGATTATACCGCTTGCATCGTCTGCGCCGTAAACGGCTCCGAGCATAAGGCAATCTTCGATAAGAACGGTAAGAGCGTTACCTCTTCCGACGATACCGCCGACGGTTGCGCCCGAAGCTATAACGGTGCCTGCGAATACGCAGTTTTTGATAGTGAGATTACCGTTGCTGTAAAGTCCGCCGACGATACCGCCAAGCTCGCCTACACCGTTTATTGTAACGTCGTCCGCAACGTAGATATTCTCAACGGTAGCAGTGCCCGAAACCTCACCGACGACAGCGCCTGCCCACTGATTAACGTTGTAGGTCGCGTTTTTAACCGCAAGATTCTTGACTACAGCGCCGTCGCCAATATCACCCAAAAGGCTCGCCGCGTCGTTCGTACAGTTCATTCTGAAGTTTGAAAGGATGAAGTTCTGACCGTCAAATGTTCCCTCAAATTTGGAAATGCTGTCGGGAGCTACGGGGAGAATCGCTTCGCCGCCAAAGTCTATATCAGCCATGAGCTTTATAGTCTCGCCTTTGAAGGTCGTACCCATAATTCCGAGGTAAGTGAAGTATTTCCACTCGGAAGCATTTGAAATTTCGTACTCGGTTGCCCATTCCTCAATTCCGTCAATAGAGAAGGTGGTGAACTTTGAAACGCCCGAGGGAATAATATAGTCATCCTCGCGGACAGTCCAGTTGTTTGCTCCGTCGGGATTAAGCTTATCAGTTATTTTTGTATCAATATCCGTTCCGAATACCTTGAAGCTGGACACAAGTCCGTCGCCTACGGCGTAGCTGGAGGAAACGGAAATATAACGGGATGTTCCCTTGTTGTTAGTTATAGCATTCTGCGCGTAACCTATGGAAACGCAACGGGTTGCGGTGTAGGTAGTCGTAGAACCGGATGAAAGTCGAGTAGCCGAAACTATACCGGATGCGTTTTCTCCTCCCGAAACGCTTCCAAGGAAGAGACAGTCGGATATTTCAGTAGGCTTTGTATTTGCTTTTCCAAGAATACCTGCAATATACGTTCCACCCTCGGAGGTAAGTGTTCCTGCAAATACACAGCCTGTTATTACACCGGAACCGTTATCACCGTACAAGCAACCTACGATACCGCCGGACGCTGCATTCTTGCTTGCACTGCTTTGGCGCGCGTGAATATAAACGTCACTGTCTACGTATACATTAGAAATCTTTATAGCACCGCAGGCTTCACCTATCAGACCGCCAACGTAATCTTCACCCTCAAAATAAGAGTTTTTGATGCGAAGATTTTTTATGGTTGCAGTGCCAACCTCGCCAAACAAACCGATACCGTCGGCACCTGAATTTTCAACGATATAAGCACCCGAAATAGTGTAGCCCTGACCGTCGAAATTACCGTTGAAATTTGGATAAGTGTCAGGGTCATCATTGTAATATCTTCCGGAATTTACAGGTTCGTTTGCAACGCCGTCGAATACACCTGTTTCTGCCCACTGCTTAGCGTCGCCCTCGTTGAGTGTGATGTCAGCGGTGAGCTTTATGTATTTACCCGAGAAGCCGTCGGTCTTTGATTGCTCAACGAAGAAGTTCCACATTTTTGCGGAATCTATTTCGTAAGCATCAGCCCAAGAGTCGCCTGACTTGCCCTTCCAGCTTGGCTTGGTGGTACAAATCTGTGCATAACGGCTCAAAGGAGCAAAGCTTGCAACGCCGGAAGGAACGATAATATCGTTATAAGGTGTTTCACCGTCCGTACATACTTTTGACCAACCTGCGGGAACTATACTAGCATCACAGCCGATAAGCTGGTCTACTGTTATCAAAGTAACACCGTCTGACTTTTCGATTGAGTTTTCCGTTATGTATGCTGCGTTATTTTTACCCCACACCGTAGTGTAAGAATTTTCAACGGTGAGTGTAGATTCTTTTGCTACAGTTTCTCCAAAAGGATATTCTTTAAAGGTCTGTCCTGCATAAATACAACCGACGATTGTATTTTTCGATGAATAAGCATTATTACCAATGAAACCGTTGGTATACGTACGTTCAGAGGTACTTGTTGAACTTATTGAACCTAATACGAGACAATTTGAAATATTAACATTAAAAATTTTATCATTGGTTTTGTTGCTGTTTCCGCTTCCTATGATACCCGCATTAGAGTTTCCTGTTGAGGTTATAACTCCTGCGAAAACACAATCGTTGATTGTAACATCATAGGTATCCTTTTTGTTCTTTGCGGCGCATCCGCCTAAAATACCGCCGTTTACATTGCCTGTACTGTTGATATAAACATCTTTTGCAACGTAAATGTTTCTGATTATTGTGCTTCCTCCAGTTTCACTAACTATGGAGCCCATCCAACCGGCACCATCAAAGCAGGAATTTTCGAGCACAAGATTTTCTACTACGGAAGAGGTTTCTTCAACATTCTTTTGTCCCCAAAGAACCCCAAATAATCCGGACTCTGCATCGTTCATATATACTCCGGAAATTGTGTGACCTTTTCCGTTGAACTTTACGCCGTATCTATACCCTACAGTGCTTTCATAGGTATAAAAATCGAAAGCAGGTTCAAGAACGTTTTTGGGAGCTTCATTCACCCATTTTGCTGCGTCGCCTTCGTTGAATTTGAGGTTTTTTGTTAACTCGAAGCAAACGAAATCTGTTAATTGTTGAGCATCAACTTCTAATCCGTTAGACCACTTAACGAAGCCTACCCATTGAGCTGCTGAGCTTATTTTGTAAGGATTTTCTGCCGTTCCTGCGCCTGTTCCATCGGAGAAAAATGATACGTCGTAGGACGAGCCATCCCAAACGCTCCACTCTTCTTCTGCGCCAACACCTACGGGCATTATGGCGAACATACCGACGAGCATTGCAAGAACAAGGATAATTGATAAAATGCGCTTGTTCATAATGTTTCTTTCCTTTCATTTATATATTTTTATTTTTTGGGGTACAAATGGAAATAAGAGATTTTCGCTTTCGCCCACAAGCGGGGCTTACTTCCCAAAAGGGAAGTGCATTGCTAAATCTTTTGCTTAGGATCGGAAGCCAAGGCTGAGTATTATTTTTATGTGGAGGTAATATTCATTTGAATTACGTTGAACGTAAGCCTTGGCTTCGCGTGTAGTGCCTTTTAGTCTTCTTTTTTCTTAGAGCCGATTGCAAGCGCGCCGCCGATAACAGTTACCAGAGCTATTGCTCCAACGCCAATCGACGAGCCACAGCCGCCTTTTTCTTCAGCTTTTGTTTCAGCCTCGCCACCGTTCGCCGTATCGACGTCGGTATTATCGTCGATTACTACCGACGGCTCTTCAAATACAGCCGTATACTTTACGTCTGCCGTTACTGCGCTTATCTCAGGCGTCCAGCCCTTGAATACGTATCCGTCCTTTGTAGGAGTTTCGCCCTTGAAGGAGGGAGTGTCGCCTAAGTTGTAATCCTCAACTGCAAGCTCCGTTCCGTCCTCGTTGAGCCAAGTGACCTTACGGTCATTGAAGAAGCTCGGAGCGATATCCTTAAGCCCCGTGGGGACGACAATATCGCCGCCGCGCTTGGAAAAGCCTGTTATTATTGAGCTCGGTCTTCTAAGATTGTCTATAGTTGTAAATATAACGCCGCAGTTTTCGTCGGTGATTTTCGTGTGTGTTTGATCGTAACTTGAAGAATCCTTTCTTACGCTGTAAACAGAGCCGATATTGGGAGTTCCGTCAATATTATTTGCTGCCACGGTATAACATCCCGTTACCTCCGCTTCCTTTGCGTGTGCAAAGAACGGACTGCTATAGTAGTATTCGTTCTCAGGACCGCCTGCGTAAATACAGTTGGTGAGAGTTATTTTTGCCGTGCCGTTAGCACCGACGAAGCCACACGCGTAGGAGTTGCTTACGGTAGGCTTAGTAGCAGGTACTTTTCCTGTAACCATACAGCCTTCTATTACGAGGTCGTGCGGTTTGTTAGCTGCTGTAGCTCCGTTTCCGACAATACCTCCGCAGGTTCCCTTTCCAACAACTGTACCCGCAAACATACAGTTACGTATAGTTACTGTTGCTGCGTTACCGCCACAACCGCCGAGAATACCGCCAACGTAGTCAGTACCACCCGTAACGGTAACGTTTTTACCTACGTATATGTTCTCGATAAGTGCCTCTCCGCTTGTATCGCAGATGAGTGCTCCAATCCATTTGTTATCCAGAGTAAAGGTTGAATCCTCTATGGCAATATTCCTTATTTTTCCGCCAAAGCCACAGAACAATCCGAGATCCTCGCCGCTATTCTTTGACATTTCAATGTTCTTCAGAACAACACCCTGTCCGTCAAACGTGCCTTTAAAGCCATTTATAGGTGTCAAGGTTTTGCCTGTAAAGTCAAGCTCCTTTGCTGTTACCTTTACAACTGCTTCGGCAGAGGTGTCGGGAGATTCTGCAAACTCAAGCCATTCGTCTACGCTTGAAATAGTGATCTCGTCCTCGGCGTTCGCGGTAAACGCGAACGCGAAGAGAGCACTTGTTAGCATGGAAAGGATAATTACTATTGATAATGCCTTTTTCATATTATCTGTTCCTTTCATTATTCTAATATGTGCTTATAGTTTATTGGATCTTCAGTCTTCCTTTTTCTTGGAGCTTACCGCAAGCGCGCTGCCGATAACGGTAACTATCGCTATTGCTCCAAGACCAACGGTAGAGCCGCAGCCGCCATCCTCTGTGGCAGCCTCGGTTTCAGACTGGGGAGTTGAGGGAGTAGTGTCGGTTGTGTTCTTGTCCTTCTTGGGGGGCTTTTCCTCGCCACCGTCCCATACGATGTCGCTTCTGTCACCGTAGAAGGTAGCAGCGTAGGACGTGTTGCCGAAAACTCGCGTGAATTCGGGAGTCCACTTATCAAAGGTGTAATTGTAAAGCTCATCGGACGTCTTTGTGGGAGCTTCACCGTTGTAGGACGTCTTATTCAAAAGCTCGCCTGCTTTTGCCGTGGTTGTCTTAAGAACGGTCTTGCCATCCTCGTCGTACCACTTTACCTGATAGGTTACGTCCTTAAACGTTGCGGGAGCAAAGTTTGCAACGCCCGTGGGAATTATAATATCTCCGTCTCTCTTTGTCCAACCTTCAAGCGTTACGTCCGCACTGTTTCCTATAAACGCATCGAATTTCTTAGCCTGTACGTTCTCGGGGGTGGTTGTTGCAAGACGGCAAACGTCATAGTCGTTAGAGTCGTCGTAGTAGCAGTTCTTTAAAGTGTTGTTTTTACCCGTGCCGCTCTTGCACGACGCTATCTGTCTTGCTGAGCCGCCATTGATAGAGCCGACTGTGATACAGCCCTCTATCGTCCATACAGGAGTAAATTCGCCGCCCTCTTCGGTAGCGTTTCCGTCGTGTCTGCCCATGATTCCCGCCGCGTAGTCACCCTCAGCATTTACGTTACTTGCGTTGAGACAGTTCTTTATCGTAACGCCGCAGTTGTTTCCGTTGCCGAGAATACCCGCTGCCTGATCGTCCTTTGCAGTCACGTTACCCGTGAATACGCAGTTGCTTATAGTTACGTCCTTACCGCCGTTCTTTAATATTCCAACGATACCCGCAGCGTCGGTCTTAAATCCAACCACGTTGCCCTGAACGTATACGGAGTCGATAAGAGTCTTAGGCTCTGCCGCCTGTGCCGTTTCGCACATAGGATAGTTTACGAAAGCCACGAGAGCCGCCGTTTCGGGACAGCTGTTCTTAGTACCCGTGCTTTCCACGTTAGCGTTCACAAGAACGAGGTTCTTTATGGTTGCGCCGCTTACTACCGCAAACAGACCCGCGCCGTCGCGGTCCTTGCTCGTGCGCTTTACGTAAAGGTCGGAAATGGTGTGACCGTTTCCGTCGAACACGCCTCTGAATACCGAGGAGTCAGAGAAATTTGTCTTGCCGCAATTGCAACCGTTATTTTCGCATTTCGGTTCTGCCGTGCTGACTCCTATGGGAGTCCAATTTTGCGTGGGGTTGAGCTTGATGTCGTCAACGAGCTTGTAGTAAGCCTCGGCATACTTAAGCTCGTTTGCGTTGCTCGCCTTTTCGTTTACGTTTTTTGCCATAAGCGCGAGCTGTGCGCCGTTTGCTATCTGATAGGGGTTACTCTGTGTTCCGTCGCCGCCTGCGAAGCTGCTCGCCACGGAGCCGTCCCAAGCAGTTGCAGAAGCTTCCGTTGCACTAACGCTCGAAATTCCCGCGAGCGCGCCAACGAGAAGCAGTGCGCTTAGAATTACACTTAAAAGTTTCTTCATAAAAGCCTCCTTATTGTAATATGCTTATTTCATATTTTCGAGATATGCGTCGATCTTCTCGTTATAATCGTTTATGTTCGCCTTGAAATCGCCGAGGTTCTGGTCAAAGGCGGATGAAAGATCGGTAGAGCCCTGCATTGCAAGTCTCTTGAATTCTCCCGCGCCTACGTCGGCGTTACCGAACATATTGCCCCAGTCGCTGATAGTTGCAACGTCGGGAGCTACGGTGGAGTCAAGGAGAAGTCTGAGAACTTCAAGCGATTGAGCATCCTGCATATAACGGTATGCGAGAACGGTATCAAAGAATGCGGGGGTAAGCGTATTTACAGATTCTCGCGACATTGCGGAAAGGACGAGAGAAACATCCTGAATTCTGCTTGCCGCCGTGGGGATCGCGAGAACGACTGCGTCGTTAAGCACGCTTATGTACTCCTCACTGTTTTCATCGTACAGAGGCATGGGAAGAAGCTGGAAGTTAGCTCCGCTGTCGGACGATGCTATACGCTCTGCGAGAATAAGCTCCTCTACAACGAACAAGGTCTTTTTATCGTTCAAAAGCTTAAGCTCAAGATTTGCGTGGCTGGTTGCGTAATTAGTAGCTTCCCACGTGTAGTTGTCTGCGTTGAACGCAGCTCCGTCGGTGTGGATAACGGAAATAATCTTTTCGAGTATAGGCTGAGCCGTTTTAAGCTCCATATCCATAAACGCATAGCCCTGCTTGTTGAATTTTACAAGCTTGTGTCCCGTTGAGTAGTATACTGCCTTGGCAAAGTTGGGGTTGATGACCGCGCCGTTCATGCTGTCCTTGGACCAGGTCTGCGCCGTTACGTGTCCGTCGGATACCTTGACTGCAAGCTCGTGGAACTTTTCAAGCGTCCACTGCTTATTCTGAACGAGGTCGTAAAAATTCTCCTCGATGCCGTACTCCTCGGCTACGTCTGCGTTAGCGTAAACTGCGTAAGGATAAAAGTCGTCGCTGTAAATGATGTCGCCGGACGCGAACAGACGTGATTTTGCAATAGCGAAATCGTCCATAAGGTCGTGGTTCCACCAGGGCTGCTCCTCGTCGTAGTAGGAAAGGTCGCTCCAATTCACGAAGATACCCTCAAGAGCAACGGGGGAGAGCGCCTTGATCGTTGACGCGACTGCGGAATACGAGGTCGTGCCCGCTTTTACTTCCGTTGAGATCTGGTCGTCGATCTGGTTGTACTTAAGCTCTGCTACCGTAAGCTTTACGTTATAAGCCGCTTCCACAGCCGCGTTTCTTATAACCACAGCGTCGTCGATAACGTCGCCCTGAGAGACTTCAACGACGAGCTCGTTATGCTTGAAGTGCGCGCCGCCGTTGTCCTCAGCCTGCTTCTGGGGCCAGAGGAATTTTACCTCGAGCTGCTGGAGATCCTTTATCTCCAATGGGGGAAGTGCTTCGTCCGTTGAAACGGTTCCGACTATGTCGGTTTCGCCACCTGCTTCGTCCTTCTTACAGGAAGCAAACAGAAGAGCAGTTGACAAGAGCAACAGCATCGCCATCACTACTGACGAGATTTTGAGAAATTTTTTCATAAAAATTCTCCTTTCATAAAAATTTTTAAAGATAATTTATTTTAAATCTTGATTATACAAGCTTTAAAGTTTATTGGATTATTTTTTGTAAGCACCGAGATACTTTTTCGTTCCCTCATACATTTCGTCGAAAAGATCTCTTTTCTGTTCTGCGGTCAGATCCTTTAATAGATGGCTTTCGCAGAATACCTCGAAGCAGGTATTAAGATCTTCGGAGAACGCCGCCTCGACGGCTCTGTCGTTTTCGCGATTGACCTTGGATACCTTTTCGTAAATGCTGTCGGGAAGCTTGCCTGCCATTACGGGAATTACGCTGTCTGCCGAGAATACTGCATTAGTCTCTACTACACTACCCAAAGGAAGATTTGCAATCTGTCCGCGGTTGGGAAGGTTTACGTTGGTAACGAGCTTGTCAAGTCCGAGAAGTGCGCGTATCTGGTGAACGCCCTCCTCGCCGCTGTCGTGAAGCTTGAACTTTTCCTCGCCCGACAAAAGTCTTTCACTCTTTGCAAGGCGCTTCTGAAGGTCTTTCTTTCTCCATTCGACAGTGGTAAGACCGAAAGTCCAGCTTCTTACCGTTTCGGGACTTGTCAGATACTCGTCCCTGTCGCAAAATTCTGCAAGGTGTCTATCTCCTGCCGCTGCTATGTATCCGAATCTGCGGAATAGGTCGAACCGTACCCTTGCGGCGGATGCGAACGAGTTGTTCGCCCAGTTTGCATGCCCGCCTTTATCGTATCCCGTATCGTAATATTTATCGACGAACTGTTTGTAGGTGTCAAAAAGATCGATATTCTTATATTTTGCCGACGTAAACCAAGTGAAATGGTTTATTCCGACCACGTTTACGCATATCTCCGACCTTTTTGCGCCGCTTATACCGTGTATCTCGTTAAGGGCAGAGGAGAGAAGGTTTTGCGTTCCGAACACCTCGTGGCAGCAGCCAAACGCTTTTATTTCGGGAAATTCCTCGTAAAGAGTTTTTACGCATATTGCCATAGGATTGGTATAGTTTATTACCCACGCGTCGGGAGCATACTCGCGTATCGCCCTTGCTATCTCTCTTATCATTGGTACGGTCCTCATTGCTCTGAGAAGTCCGCCGGGGCCCGTCGTATCTCCAACCGACTGATATATTCCGTACTTTTCGGGAGAGTGAACGTCGTACTCCATTTCGTCAAACGTTGCGGGAAGAATTGAAATTATTACGAAATCAGCACCCGTCAAGGCTTCCTTGGCGGTTTTTGTCGCAACGTATTTCCAATTTGAGCCGAGATTGTTACCGATCGTCTCGTTGTTGCGCGCCGCTTCATAATCTATATCGTAAAGATAAACGCTTCCCGAAAGGTCGTCCGCTTTGGCAAGGTCGTTCATAAGTGTCCACGCCCAGCCGCGGGAGCCGCCGCCGATGTATGATATTTTTACGTCCTTTACCTTATCCTTTTCATATACCATAGCTGTACCTCCAAATTATACTATGTCTATTGTAGATTATATCACAAACACCAACTAAAATCTATAACAATATTGTTGACTTTGTGTCGCTTGTTATAATTTCTTGCGAATTTTTCCATATAATAGAAATAGTAATCAAATCAAAATTGAAGTGATGTAATTGTTAAAGCATACGTACAAATAAAAAAGCAAGGACAGAAGGTTTTATCCTTTTATCCTTGCTTTTTTGCTATTGATTTTTTATAAGAGTTGATCCTACTTAGCGCGGGACGTTCAAATCGTTGCGCTATCGGAATTAAAGGTCAAGAAAATCCTCGCGGCACTTAAGACCGAAGCCGTCGGCGATGAGCTTCATTTCTGCGTCGGTGATAAGATTTATTTTGGGAAGTCCTGCGGTGAGCATATAGACCTGAGCCGCCTTTTCTACAGTCTCGATAAGACCGAACGCCTCGTCCATAGTCTTACCCGCACCGTAGATGCCGTGCATACCCCAGATAACGAGTCTGAATTCCTCCATCTTCTTGGCTGTTGCAATACCTATTTCATTAGTACCGCAAAGCATCCAGGGAAGAACGCCTACTCCGTCGGGGAAAACGACGATACATTCGGTCATTATTTCCCAAAGAGAGTGGGTGAATTTCTTCTCGTCAAGCTCGTGAACGAAGTTCATAGCGAGAGTATAGGTGGGGTGGGTGTGCATAATTATGCGGTTGTTGGGATCTACCTTGAGTCTTGCCATATGGCTCATAAGGTGCGCGGGAAGCTCACTTGTAAATTTACCGCCGTCAGCGTAACCCCAGAGAAGCTCTGCGGTCGTTCCGTCCTCTGCGATACGAATAATTCCGAGATTGTTTTCAGGATCGAACTCGACGTTCTTGAAGTACTTACCCGTACCCGTAACGATAAATATCTTACCGATAAGAGCCGTTGCGTCAAATCCCGTGGGGATCGTGCGGATGACCTTGCCAAGGTCAAGATACTCAGCAACCTCCTTTTCGTCAAGCATATAGCTTATGTTTCCGCCGTTACGCTCGTCCCAGCCGAGTCTGTACATATTTGCGGTAGTTTTCTTCATTTCGTCCACGAAGGGCGCGTTCAGTATGTTCTTAAGCTTCATAATTTTTTAACCTCTCTTGTATAAAATTTCATTTTCATATTTTTTGACCGTGTCGAACCATTCTATGCCCGAGGGAACGCCGCATACGTTGCAGTATTCCTCCCAAACGTCGCCGAAGGGAAGTGTTTTAAGCTCCTCCTGAAGCACCATGACCTCCGTCCAATTATTCGCGTTCTGCTTTTCTACAAGCTCGCCGTTCGGCGTAAGGAGAGCCATAAGCAAAGCCTTTTGCAGATTTCTGAAGCCAACGGTCCAAGCCGAGATACGGTTGATGGACGCGTCAAAATAGTCAAGCGCTATCTTTACGCGACCGTCAAGACCGCCGCAACGAACTATCTCCTTGCAGATCTCCTTGGTCTCGTCGTCGAAAAGGACTACGTGGTCGCTATCCCAGCGGATAGGGCGCGTTACGTGCAGCGCTATCTCGGGGAAGAAGGCAAGCAGGGCGGGTATCTTGTCGGAAACCACCTCGGTGGGGTGATAGTGCCCGTTGTCCATAAGTGGAATACACTTATCCATATTTGCCGCCGCGTAGCTAAGGGAAAATTCCGCGCTTCCAACTGTGTACGCCTCAACTCCGATACCGAACACCTTGGATTCAACGCAAGGCTTGACCTTGTCAAAATCGAACGGCTCGGAGAGTATCCGGTCGATAGAATCCTTGTATCTCATTCTGGGACCCATACGGTCTGCGGGAATATCCTTAAAGCCGTCGCCCGTCCAGATGTTCATAATACAGGGCTGACCAAGCTCCTCTGCAAGATACTGTGAAATGCGTATACAAGCCTTTCCGTGCTCTATCCAGAATTTTCTTGTTTCCTCGTTGGGGCTGGAAAGTGTTAAGGGATCGCACATAGGGTGAGAGAAGAAGGTGGGATTAAAGTCGCATCCAAGACCTCTTTCCTTGCAAAAATCAACCCATTTCTTAAAGTGCTTTGGCTCTATCCTGTCTCTGTCTACCCAACCGCCGTTTTCATCATCAAAGATAGCGTAGCAAGCGTGAAGATTGAGCTTCTTCGTGCCCGGGCAGAGGGAGAGGACAACGTCGATGTCCGCCATAAGCTCCTCGGGAGTGGTTGCGCGTCCGGGATAATTACCCGTCGTCTGTATTCCGCCCGTCAAAGGACCGTCGGATTTTTGGTCAAAGCCGCGGACGTCGTCGCCCTGCCAGCAGTGCAGAGCTACGGGAACTCTTCTTAAGGTGTTGATCGCCACATCGGTGTCGATCCCGAATTTTGCGTATTTAGCTTTTGCTTCTGTGTATCTGCTCATTTTTGCCTCCTTTATATTTTTTCAAAAGAATCTTTAACTATTTTTCTCGCTGCCTCAAGAGACTCAGCCTCGCCTGAATACGTAAGCTGTACTACGAGATTACCTATTGCCGTTGCCTCAACGGGACCTGCGATGACCTTTTTGCCTGTGTATTCGCCTGTCAGTCTGTTGAGATACGCATCCTTCGAGCCGCCGCCTATAATGTTTATAAGCGTTATATCGCGACCGCTTATACGCTCGATGCTATTTACCGCCTCACTGTAAGAGCGAGCAAGCGAGTGATATACCGAGGATAGCACCTCCTCAACGGTAAGCTCGGGCATTCCGAGGTGTGACTTTATCGCCTCGATCATATTTTCGGGAGCTACGAACTCGGGCGCGTTGGCGTCGATATATCCCTTGCAAGGAGTGTTCATAGCCATATTCATCATCTCGTCGTAGGTATATTTCTTGTCGAGATTTTTGCGGATGTTCTGGAAAAGCCACATTCCCATAAAGTTCTTGAGGAAGCGGTAGCGGTACTCAACTCCGCCCTCGTTGGTAAAGCCTGCGTTCATCGCGTCGGCGGAGAGGACGGGAGAGGTTATCTCCGTTCCGATAAGGCTCCACGTTCCCGAGGAAATATACATTCCTCCGTCTCCAACGGAGCAGGCGGCAGCGGCTGACGCCGTGTCGTGTGTTGCGGCAAGTATTACCGTCGTATCAAAGCCTACGTACGCCTTTATTTCTTCGGAAAGACCGCCGAGCTTTGTCGCGGGGGTGGAGAGCTTTGAGAATATATCCGTTCTTATACCGAGCTTTTCGAGAAGCTCGAAGTCGATATCCCTCGTTTTTGTATTTACTATCGCGCCTGTGGTAGCGTTGGTGTATTCGTTTGCCATTTTACCCGTGAGCTTAAAGCACAGATAGTCAGGCATCATAAGGAAATGACTCGCCTTGTCAAGCTTACCCGATTTTTTATCGCAGTAAAGCTGGTAAAGGGTGTTGAAATTTATCGACTGTATTCCGTTTCTTCGGTACAGCTCCTCGCGGGAAATAAAGCCGTCTATCTCCTCGGGAACACCCGTTGTGCGGCTGTCGCGGTACGCAACGGCGGGGAATATCTCCTGTCCTTTTTCGTCAAGAAGAACGTAATCAACGCCCCACGTATCTATCGCGAGCGTTTCTGGTATCTTTCCTATCTCCCCGCATCTCTTTATACCCTCCTTTACAGAGGAAACGAGATGACGTATATCCCACACGAGAGTTCCGTCCTCATTTGTTATGTAGTTTTCAAAACGGTATATCTCCTCAAGCAAAAGTCTCCCGTTCTCAACGTGACCGAGAATATGTCTGCCGCTTGAAGCTCCTATGTCGATTGCCAAATGGTAGCGCATAGCTTATCCTCCTTTCAATCATTATAACAATTATACATCATTTATTCCATTATGCCAATACTTTTTTTTGACTGAAAAAGTGTCCTTATTTGCAAAAAAAACTATTGAATATATGCGAACGATATGGTATAATGAATTGAGGTGATATTATGAACAAAGAGCTGCTGAGCGCAATATCCGTAATTACGGATGAGGAAAGAGCCTTTCTTCGCGGCGCAAAGGAGATAGATCGAAATAAATATATGTTGGGCGAAAAAAACGTTATAAACAGTAAAAAGATGCTTGAGCAGAACAAGCTCATATCCATTCGCCCTCATCCGAGATTTGTCCATTTTCCCGAGCATACTCACGATTACATAGAGGTGGTTTATATGTGCTCGGGACAGACCACGCATATAATAAACGGACACACGGTCGTGTTGAAGCAGGGGGAGCTTCTGCTGCTGTCGCAAAACGCAAGACAGGAGATATATCCCGCGGGGGAGAACGATATAATGGTAAACTTCATAACGCTTCCTCAGTTTTATGATAACACTCTCGCTATGATGAGTGACGAGGAGTCCCCACTCAAAAATTTTATTGTGGACTGTCTTAAAAACTCAAATTCGGGTACGTCCTACCTTCTTTTTGAGGTCTCCGACGTTCTTCCCATACAAAATCTCGTTGAAAATCTTATATGGACTCTGTTTAACGGAATATCCAACAAAAGAAAGATAAATCAGACGACTATGGGACTCTTGTTTTTGCAGCTTCTTAACCATATGGACAGGCTGTCCTACGCGAACGAGGACGAGGAGCTTATCCTGCGTACTTTGCAGTACGTTGAGGAGCATTACAGTGACGGAACGCTTGGCGAGCTTGCGGACTTGCTTCATTACGATACCGCGTGGCTCTCGCGTGAGATAAAGAGGAAAACGGGTAAGAACTACACAGACCACGTGCAGAACAAAAGGCTTTCTCAGGCGTGTTATCTTTTGAAGAACACCAAATTGAGCATTGACGATATTTCGGTGCGGGTAGGCTACGATAACGTCAGCTATTTCCACAGGATCTTTAAAAAAACGTACGGCGTTACGCCATACGTTTATAAGAAAAAGCAATAGCCTCGGAGCAAACCTTGTCGTAGCTTTGCCGAGAATTTATTTTTTTCTGAAAAAGGGCAGGGAGAACGGCTCTTTTATATCTTTTTTTGTTTTCTCCGTCCACTCGCCTCTCAGAATTGAGCAAGTACCGATAGTACGGTAGCTTCCTTTGACGAGCATACCGTCTCTCGCGTAGCCCTCAAGCGTCATTCCAAGCTTCTCCATTACGTGAAGGGAAGCGGTGTTTCCTTGCATAAATCTGGCTTCTATGCGGTTGAGGGAGAGCTCCTCAAAGCCGAAGTCCACGATTCGACTTGCCGCTTCAAAGCCAAGACCGAGATGATGATATTCGGGATTGAGGACGTAGCCTATCTCGGCGGCGTTGTGCGCGGTGTGTATTTTAGTAAAGCCGACCGTACCTATCATCTTCCCGCTGTCCGCAAGCGTTATTGCCCAATCGTAGAATTCTCCCTTTGGATAGCGTGTTTCTATGTAGGCGAGATATTCCCGCGTATACCCAACCGATTCGTGCGGCGACCATAAAAGAAACTCGGTGACGTCGTCGCGGCAGGCGTATTCGTACATATCGTACGCGTCGTCCGTGCGCATAGGTCGAAGCACGAGCCTTTCGGTGCGCAGAGTGGGCATTTTAGTAAATATTTTTAAGATCTTTTCACGTTTCATAAATAACCTCTGTTAAGTTACTCATATAATTATAAACAATTTTTTCCTTTTTTGCAATAGAACAAAGTAATTTATATCAAAAAAATTATAAATTCTTTGACAAAGTTGAATTTGTGTGCTATAATTATTATGTATTGTTGTTTTTGATAGGGGGTGTGGGCTTGTTTGGAAACGGAAAAACACTTGGAATACTTGGCGGTCTCGGACCAATGTCAAGCGTATATTTTTACGAGATGCTGACGGCGCATACCGCGGCTGAGTGCGATCAGGAGCATTTGAACATTCTGCTCTCGTCAAGGGCGGACACACCCGACAGAACAAGCTTTATTCTCGGGAAAAGCACGGCAGACCCCATTCCCGTTATGAAGTTCGAGGTGGCTCGGCTTATCGGTGCGGGAGCGGACATAATTGCAATACCGTGCAACACCGCTCACTATTTCTATGATCGTATCAGTGAGGAATCGGGCGTTCCGATAATAAATATTATTCGGCAGACGGCGATATTTTGCTACAGACTCGGAATAAAAAGGGCGGGTATACTCGCAACCGAGGGAACTATTGCGTCGGGAGCGTATTCAAACGTTTTTGCCACGGCGGGAATGGAGTGTATTTGTCCTACCGACGAGGAGCAGAGCGTTATAACGGATATCATATACGGTCAGATAAAGCAGGGAAAAGAGCCCGATACGCAAGCCTTTATGAGGGTTGCGGATGCCCTTGTGGAGCGCGGATGCGACAGAATAATCCTTGGCTGCACGGAGCTTTCACTTCTGAAAAAGAACGGCAGGCTGTCGGACGCTCTGTTTATAGATTCTCTTGAGGTGCTTGCGTATTCCGCAATAAGAATGTGCGGAAAGACGCCCACGGGCTTTAGCGACGAGCTTATGCGCTTCAGAACTTAATTGGCGAGAAAGGAAGAAAATTATGCTTTTAAATGAACTTATGGCGGTCGTTGATTACAAGGAGATAATCAACCGCGCGGGAATAGACGCGAGCAGAACGAACGTGCTGTCGCTTTGCTCCGACTCCAGAAAGGCGAGCGTAAACTCTATGTTCGTTTGTATAAAGGGCGCGGTGGACGACGGACACGAGCATGCGGCGGATGCTTACGAGGAAGGCTGTAGAGTCTTCGTAACGGCGAAAAAAATAACTCTTCCCGACGATGCCTTTATAATAATAGCAAACGATACAAGAGTTGCGTTGGCTGAGCTGTCGGCGCATTTCTTCGGTCATCCCGCCGATGAAATGACTATTATCGGTATTACGGGAACTAAGGGAAAGACCACGTCATCTCTCCTTATATACAATATACTCAACGAGAGCGGTATTCCTACGGGATATATCGGTTCAAACGGAGTGAATTACCTTGAATATCAGTTTAATACGCTCAATACCACGCCTGAGAGCTACGACCTTCACGCGCATATGAGAAGGATGGTTGACGCAGGTGTTAAGACGCTCGTTATGGAGGTCTCGTCTCAGGCACTCAAAATGGCGAGAGTACACGGTATAAGGTTCAATACGTGCGTATTTACCAATCTTGCGCCCGACCACATAGGAGAGTTTGAGCATCCCGATTTTGAGGATTACAAGAGATGCAAGAGTTCGCTGTTTACCGACTATGGCGCGGAGTTCGTTATCTATAACGCGGACGATGAGTACGCGCAGGACGTTGTCGGAAGCTCGCGCGCGGATAAGACGAGTATTTCCGTTGGCGGCAACACGGATCTCAGGGCTGATGAAATATCGTATTTCCGCTCTACGGGAAGCATAGGAGTTAAATTTGAGTGTACTATGGGTAAGGAGACCTTTCCCGTGTCTCTGTCCTTCCCAGGAGAATTTTCAGTTTATAACGCCCTTACCGCTATTGCGGTATGCTCTCGTCTCGGACTTAGTGCAGAGCAGATAAGCTCCGCTATGGAGCACGTCCGCATAAAGGGACGCTTTGAGACGCACGAGCTTCCCGTGGGGGCTATGGTGGTAATAGATTATGCGCACAACGGCGTAAGCCTTAAGGCGGCGCTTGCGGCACTCAGAAGATACGAGCCAAACCGTCTTATATGTCTTTTCGGCTCTATCGGCGGAAGAACGAAGATGCGCCGCGCGGAGCTTGGACTCGTTGCGTCGCGTGACGCGGATTTCTGCATACTGACTGCGGACAACCCAGACAAAGAGCCACCAACGGCTATAATCAGCGAGATAGCGTCGTATTTTACAGCGGGAACGTGTCCTTACGTTGCAATTCCCGACAGACGTGAGGCTATAGAATACGCGCTTAACAACGCGCAAGAGGGGGACATAATACTTCTTGCGGGTAAGGGACATGAATCATATCAGATAGTAAGCGGAGCAAGAAAGCATTTCAGCGAAACCGAAATAGTTGAGGAATTTTGCCAAGCGCAGACAAAGGAGAACGACGATGAATAAATATCCGTTAAAGCTTACCTATACGGCAAAGACCGCGCTTTGGGCGGGAAAGAGACTTAAGGAAGAGTTTGGAAAAATATCGGACTATGATACCGTGTCCGAGACGTGGGAGCTGTCCGTCCGCGAGGACGAAATGGCGCGCGTGATAGGCGGTGAGGCTGACGGTCTGACCTTGGCTGAATATTTTGAGACGGTGGGATACGATTGCGTTACTCCGACCTTTAAGGCGGGGGACAGATTTCCGCTTCTCGTCAAGCTCATAGATGCAAACGACATACTTTCCGTTCAGGTTCACCCCGACGATAACTACGCTCGCGACGTAGAGAACGATAGCGGAAAGACGGAAATGTGGTACGTAGTTGACGCCGTCGAGGACGCTGAGCTTGTTTTCGGACTTAAGGAAGGACTTGACGAGGGCGATTTTGCCACGGCAGTTGCCGAAAAGAGGATAGGTGACGTTATGAATTACCGTAAGGTAAAGGCGGGAGACACGTATTTTATACCCGCGGGAATGCTTCACGCCATAGGCGCGGGAATACTTATCGCGGAGATACAGCAAAATTCCGACCTTACCTACAGAGTTTACGATTTTGACCGCGTGGGAGCTGACGGCAAGCTTCGTCCTCTGCACGTTGATAAGGCGCTCGCGGTTACAAAGCCTTATGCTGAGGAACAGGTTGAGGCTATACGTTACGCGCGCGGAAAATGCGGCGGCGTGGGTGAGCTTCTTGCCAATTCCGAATATTTTGGCGCGAGAAGAGTATCGGTCAGCGGCGTCGTTACACTTACAGCCGACGCATCAAGCTTCCTTTCGGTGCTTTGCATTGACGGAGAGGGAAGTATCCTGCATAACGGCATGAGCTACGAGCTTAAAAAGGGTGACAGCTACTTTATCCCCGCGGGAATGGGCGACTTCACAGTAAGCGGAAACAATACGCTGATAGTATCGAACGTATAATCAAAACAGATAGGGCAAACGCTAAGCGTTTGCCCTATCTGTTTTTTATTTTATTTCTTGCTCCAAATCGTAAAACAACGGAGAATCAAAAAACTCCTGAATAGTTATTTCTAAACCGTCGCAAAGCTTTTTTATTGTTGATACCGTTGCGCTGTTGTTTCTTCCGCTCACTATATTATTTAACGTAGATTGTGTCACGCCACTCATAGTTGCGAGTTTATTTACTGTTATTTTTCTGATGTTACAAAGATCAAGTATTCTTTCTCTTACAGCTTGTCCTATATTCATTTCCAACTCCTTTTTTATTATCTTTCGATATATTGTAGCATTTTAAACTCAAAAAGATTAACTCAAAAGGGTTGACATTTGCGTTATTATGTGTTATAATGTGGTAACACGTCGAAAACGTGAATAAAAAAGTGAGAGGAAGTACAAAAATGACATGTCCAAACTGTAACCGAGAGATTTCGGAAGAAAGCAACTTTTGTCCGCACTGTATGGCAAAGCTAAAAAGAAACCTTACTCCATTTGAAAAATATGACAGAGTAATGCAAAAGCATCTGTCAGGACTTATTTTTCTTGCGTTGACCGTGGCGGCAACCATACTTAACGTAGTATTTCTGTTTAATATGCTCGATGCTCTTAAGCAGAGTATGTTAAGTCTGATATTTGCAAGCGTTCCTTTTATCGTATCTACAATTACTACGGTGGGACTTTGGATAACTTGGATAAAGGCTAAAGGCGGTGTTGTAAGAATACGTGAGCAAAAGGGAAAAATAATGTGTCTTTCAAGCTTTTACTATATTATGGCATATGTTTTGTGTATAGGCGTTATAATAATAGGTTTATTAAGCATATACTTGGTGTCCTCAGTCGGTAGCCTTGTAAACGATTTTATTGATTTTGCGGAGTTGTTTGAGAATGCAAATATAAAGAATTCGGGTAAAATCTTAAAAATGCTTACCGAAAATACTGTGGTAGTTCTGTTCGTTATGCTCGTTGCTATAGTCGCGGCATTCGTTATATTCATTATGAAATATAATGCTTTCAGAAGAATAATGGATTGCATAAGCAACGGATATGTTAGTGAACGAGTTCCGCATTACTATTCTAATTTTTATTCTATTGCGTCTTACGCATACGCACTTATTTTCTGCGTTATCGCGTTTACGTTTTCGTCGGAAATATTTTCAATATTACAGAACCTTATGTATGCGGTTATGTCTGCGCTTTCCGGCGTTTTGTTCGCGGTATCCAAACGCGAAATTTACGATTGCTATATAGAAGAGCAGAGAGAAATTGTTGGAAATTAAATTAAAAAAATGGGTTATCTCAAGCTTGAGATAACCCAAATTTTTTATTCTACCGTAACGGATTTAGCGAGATTTCTCGGCTTATCGACGTCAAGACCTTTGAGGGCAGAGACGTGGTACGCGAGAAGCTGGAGCGCTGTTGCCGAAACGAACGGAGCGAGAAGCTCGGGTACGTCGGGCAGTATCAGCGACCTGTCACAGGGAATATCGTATTTTTCGGCGAGGTCCTTTGCGCAGATCGAAACGACGAACGCGCCGCGCGATTTGACCTCGCGTATGCCGCTGACGGTCTTTTCGCATACCTTGGAAACGGTCGTCAGCGCAACGACAGGAGTTCCCTCGGTTACCAGCGAGATAGTTCCGTGCTTAAGCTCGCCTGCCGCGTACGCCTCACTGTGAATATAGGATATTTCCTTAAGCTTCAGCGAGCCCTCGACACAAAGCGTATAGTCAACGTCTCTTCCGATATAGAAAAGATGCTCTGCCGCTACGAGCATTGTGGCAATTTCGTAGATCTTCGTATCAAGAGCGAGAGTCTGCTCAATAGCCCATGGAATGATACTCAGCATAGAGCTGCATATATCCTTTGCCTCAGTTTCGGTAAGCGTTCCGTCCGTAAGCGCCATTTTTACCGCAAGCAGATAGAGCAGGGAGCACTGAACGCTGTACGCCTTGGTGCTTGCAACGGCGATCTCGGGGCCCGCCCACGTATAAAGCACGCTGTCTGCCTCACGCGCGACGGACGAGCCTATAACGTTGACTATAGCCAACGTATAAACGCCCTGAGCCTTTGCGTGTCTGAGAGCCGCTAACGTGTCAGCCGTTTCTCCCGACTGTGACAGAAGAATTACGAGGTCGTTTTTGCGGAGAATGGGATCGCGGTAACGAAATTCACTTGCTATCTCGACGTTTACGGGCACGCGCGCAAGCTTCTCAATGATAGCCTTGCCGACAAGTCCCGCGTGCATAGCAGTTCCGCACGCGACGATGTGAATGGACTCAAAGCGACGAAGCAGGTCGCCGTCAAGCGCCTCGATACCGAAATGGGGAAGTCCGTCCCGAATACGCGGCTCAAGCGTTTTTCTTATCGCCTCTGGCTCTTCGTTTATCTCCTTTATCATAAAGTGGGGATAACCGCCCTTTTGTGCTTGCTCTACGTCCCAATCAACGGTTTCCGTCTTTTGCTCCACCGCGTTGCCGTTTTCGTCAAAGAACGATACCTTACCGCGCTCAACCTTTGCAACGATACCCTCGTCAAGGCGGTAGTAGCTGTCGGTATATCTGAGTATGGCGGGAACGTCGGATGCGATAAATCCGCCCTCTCCGTCACATGCTACGATAAGGGGACTATCCTTTCTGACAGCCCAGATGGTGTCTTCCATACCCTTAAAAATGATACCGAAGGCATACGAGCCGCGAATGACCTTTATGGCACTCGATATGGCGTCGATTGGATCGTGACTTTTTTTCCAGAACATATCAAGAAGCTTTGCGGCTCTTTCAGTGTCCGTCTCCGACGAGAAGGAGTATCCCGCGCCCTTAAGCATCTCCTCGATCTCCGCGTAGTTCTCAACAATGCCGTTGTGAACGAGGGAAAGATTTTCGGTGTAATGCGGGTGAGAGTTGCGGTCGGAGGGCTCGCCGTGAGTTGCCCAACGCGTGTGACCTATGCCACAGCTTCCGAGAAGCTCGCGTCCTTCGCCGAGCTTTTCTTCAAGATCGGTAAGACGTCCCTTGGACTTGACCGTAACAAGACCGCCGTCATCGGCTACGGTAACGCCCGCGGAATCGTAGCCTCTGTACTCAAGAGTTTTCAGCCCTTCAATGAGAATGGGAACGCATTTTTTCGCCCCCGTGTAGCCAATAATTCCACACATATATTCAATTTTCAAACGCTTCCTCGCTCGAAGGCGGGGATAGCGCGCTTTGTTTTGCGGTGTTTTTGTTTTGCGGTCACCCGCATATTTGTACGCCGTATGCGACAGTTTTCTCTGCCGACGGAGCATCCGCCGAAAATTTCGATAACTCCGTACCTCGTCAACACGTCTCCGTGTCTGGCGCTTACTTACGATTTTTCAAAGTGATGTTTTATCACTTTGAAGACAGTCTTTCGGTGATAACGTCAGCAACGTCCTTCGCGATAGCTTCTATCCGAGATGCGTCGCTGCCTTCCACCATTACGCGGATAAGAGGCTCCGTTCCCGAAGGACGGACTACTATTCTTCCCGACGTTCCAAGCGCGCTCTTTGCTTCCTCAAGCTTTTCGTTAATCTCCCTGTCAGTATAGAACGCTATCTTACCCTCGTTCGATATTTTCAGATTGATCATGGTCTGGGGGTAACGCTTCATAACGCTTGCAAGCTCGGAAAGCTTTTTGCCGCTCTTTTTGAGCATAACGAGAAGCTGAGTTGCCGTTAGCTGACCGTCTCCCGTAGTAGCGAAATCACGGAAAATGACGTGTCCCGACTGTTCACCGCCAAAGGAGTAATCCTCAAGCAGCATTTCCTCAAGCACGTATCTGTCGCCTACCTTTGTGGCGATAAAGCGAAGTCCGTTTTCCTCGCAGAACTTACCAAAGCCAAAGTTGGTCATGATAGTTCCGACTACGGTGTTCTTGTTGAGCTTACCTCTGTTCTTTAAATCAAGCGCGCATATCGCCATTATAAAGTCGCCGTCAACTGTCTCTCCGTTTTCATCTACGCAAAGACATCTGTCGGCGTCTCCGTCAAACGCGATACCGCAATCAAGACCGTTATCCGTAACGTATTTTGAAAGAGCTTCAAGGTGAGTTGAACCACATTCCTTGTTTATATTCTCTCCGTCGGGTTTGGCAGAAAGTATAGAAACCTCAGCTCCGAGCTGCTTGAATAACTCGGGCGCTGTGACACTTGCAGAGCCGTTCGCGCAGTCAATGGCGATCCTCAGACCTGAAAGGCCCTCGTGCGCCGTGCTTTTGACGTGTCTTATGTAGTCGCTCGCCGCATCC
>JAZOON010000013.1:0-2667 GCA_045655045.1 Eubacteriales bacterium
TTTTGCTTTGACAGAAGAAGCTTGAACACCAGCTTATACAAGCCGTATGTTTTTTTGTTTCTGCCGTAAAGCTCTCTGTCCATAAGGCTGTTGTAAACGCAGTACATACAGAAATCCACAAGTCCGGGGACGGTGACCTCCGCGCCCTCGCTGACAAGAAAATTTTCAAGGTCATTATTTGCCAGCGGGGAGTATTTTACGAATATCTCGCCTACGATACCGACCTTGACCTTTTTTACGTCCTCACGGGGGATCGCCTTGAAGTCCTCAACTATTTTCTTGTAGTTCTTCTTTATTTTTTTGTAAGAAACGCGCCCCGAGGACATCTCGTCGGCAATTCTGTTGGTCCAATCCTCCGCAAGCCTTTGCGCCTCACCCTTCTTTATCTCGTAAGGGGTACACTGATTGCGAAGAAGCATAAGCAGATCGGCGTAGGAAACGGCGTACACCATACGGTGAAGCATACCGACCGACAGCTTAAAGCCCGGGTGGCGTTCAAGTCCCGAAAAGCTGAATGAGATAACTGGGACGTGCGCAAAGCCTGCCTTGGCAAGAGCCTTGCGGATAAGGTTTATGTAGTTTGACGCGCGGCAGCCGCCACCCGTCTGGAACATAATCAGCGCGGTTTTGTCAACGTCGTATTTCCCGCTCTGAAGCGCGTCTATAAACTGACCTATAACGAGTATTGCGGGGTAGCAGGTGTCGTTATGGCAGTATTTAAGTCCCGTGTCCTTTATATGCTGACCTTGCGTCATAAGGACCTCGGTGTGAAAGCCGTATATGTTGAACACCTTACTGATAAGAGTGAAGTGCATCGGAAGCATATTGGGGATGAGGATAGTGTAATCCTTTTTCATTTCTTCCGTAAAAGCCACGTATTTTTTCTCTTCCATTACGCCTCCCCCTCAAGCGCGCCCATAAGACTGCGAAGCCTTATCTTCACCGCGCCAAGATTAGTTATCTCGTCTATTTTTATCTGCGTGTAGAATTTTCCGCCGCGCTCGAGTATGGAGCGCACCTCGTCGGTGGTTATCGCGTCAACTCCGCAGCCGAAGGAAACAAGCTGAACGAGCTGTGCCTCGGATGTGTCGCAAGCGAATTTCGCCGCTCTGTAAAGGCGCGCGTGATACGTCCACTGATTGAGGACGTTTACAGGCTGCTTTTCGGCAAGGTGGCACACACTGTCCTCACTGACGACGGCAAAGCCCAAGGAGTTCGCGAGCTTATCTATACCGTGACCTATTTCCGCGTCAATATGGTAAGGACGACCCGCAAGCACCATAATGCGTTTGCCCTTTTCCTTAGCCCACGCGACGGCTCGCTCTCCCTCTCGTCTTACCGCGTCCATAAATCTGTCGTACGCCTCAAAGCCTCGCTTGATCGCCTTTTTTACGTCCTTTACCTTCAAGCCCTTGAAGCTTGGAGCAAGGTATGAGAACAGACCCTTTGCAAATTCACGCTTGTTGTTTATATTGAGATATGGGAATAAAAACTTGGTCTTTTTGAGAGAGTCCATATTTCCGCCGAGAAGCTCGGAGTAGTAAGCCACGACGGGGCAGTTGTAGTGATTATCCGAAGCTCCCTCATCTATATTGAAGGTAAGACAGGGATAGAATATCGCGTCAACTCCGTCGCAGACAAGCTGTTCTATATGCCCGTGCATTATCTTGGCGGGATAGCAGGCGGTATCGGACGGAATTGAAAACTGACCTTTTTCGTACGTACGTCTCGTGGACATATCGGAAACCTTGACCTCGAAGCCGAGCGAGGAGAAAAGTCCGTGCCAAAGAGGGAGCAGCTCGTAATTTCCGAGTGCTAAGGGAAGTCCTATAGTTCCCCTCGGATTTTCCGTGTTTTCGCTCTTGAGAGAGGTGAGATAATTTCGCTTGAATTCGTGCAGATTTGGGATATTTTCCGTTTTTTCGGAAAGTCCGAGTCCTTTTTCGCACTGATTTCCCGAAATAAATTTCTTACCGCCGCTGAAGGTGTTGACCGTCAGGTGGCAGTTGTTGGTACAACCGCGGCATACGGTGGACTTTGCGGTATGCTCAAAGCTATCAAGCTCGGATTTTGAAAGTATAGTTGAGTGTTCAAGCCTCATAGAACGAAGCGCCGCGCCGTAAGCTCCCATAAGTCCCGCGATAGACGGACGGACAACGTCACGTCCAAGCTCAAGCTCAAACGCGCGCAGCACCGCGTCGTTATAGAACGTTCCGCCCTGAACGACGATATGCTCGCCAAGCTCGTCGGCGGACGTTGCGCGAATGACCTTATAAATAGCGTTCTTTACGACGCTTACGGAAAGTCCCGCCGAAATATCCTCGACCGTCGCGCCGTCACGCTGCGATTGCTTGACGGACGAGTTCATAAATACCGTACAACGGCTTCCGAGGTTTACGGGTGCTGGACTGAAAAGTCCTTTGTTTGCAAAATCCTCAATGGAGTAGCCCATTGACCTTGCGAAGGTCTCGATAAACGAGCCGCAGCCCGAAGAGCACGCTTCGTTGAGCATTATGGAATCGATAGCGCCGTTTCGTATTTTAAAGCATTTGATATCCTGCCCGCCGATATCGAGTATGAAATCAACTTCGGGTAAAAAGTATTTTGCCGCGGTGTAGTGAGCTATGGTCTCAACGACTCCAAGATCAACGCCAAATGCGTTTCTTA
>JAZOON010000014.1:0-1673 GCA_045655045.1 Eubacteriales bacterium
GTCTTCCTAACACCGCTTGGCCTCCGACTTCTTATGCCGCAAGATACGTTGCTAAAAATATTGTAAAAGCGGGACTTGCAAAGAAGTGTGAGGTTCAGATAGCTTACGCTATCGGTGTTGCGCGCCCCGTATCTGTAATGATAGATACCTTTGGCACCGCAACGGTTGACGAGGAGAAGATTACCGCCGCAGTTGATAAGCTCGTGGATCTTCGTCCCGCGGCTATTATTGAAAAATTTGATCTTCGTAAGCCTATATACAAGCAGCTTGCTGCATACGGCCATATGGGCAGAGAGGACCTTTCTGTAAAGTGGGAAGAGTGCGATATCGCAGACGAGCTTGTAAAGCTTTGTAAATGATTTTTTAGGACAGAATACATATAACTTTTGTCCGAAAATAAAAGGGAGAGGTACTTTTATGGAAAAGCGCCTCTCGCTTTGTTTTTAGATAGCGCACCGAAGCACAGAGCATCTTTTGAAAGGAGAAACGATGAGAGAACGAAAGCAATCAGCGCCAATCGAAACTATTGGCGGAGTGATAGAAAACGACGTGTATAAAAACGACACGAACGATTACATAGTCATCGAGATAGTGGATGACGATAATAATTTGATTACCGCTGTTGGAACTATGGCTATGGCTTTCGAGGGCGAGCGAGTCGTTTTATCCGGTGCGTGGGTGTATCATAAGGATTTTGGTAAGCAGTTCGAATTCGATTCGTATGAGAAAAAGCTACCCGATGACGTTGATGGAATATTGCAATATCTTTCTTCAAAAACCGTCAAGGGAGTCGGTCCGGTTACCGCGTTAAAAATCGTTAACAGATTTGGCGCGGACACCTTCGACGTTATGGAAAATCATCCCGAGTGGCTCGTCGACGTGCCCGGAATCACATATAAAAAGGCAGCGGTAATTTCCGAATCCTTCAGAGAGCAAACCGGAATCAGAAACGTTATGATGTTCTGTAAGGATTATCTTGACAAGAGCGAGATAACCAGAGTATATAAGAATTTCGGTCCGGACGCCGTAAGTGTAATCAAGAAAAATCCGTACGTTCTCTGTGCAAGAGAGCACGGCATTCCGTTTGAAAAGGCAGACGCTATCGGCAAAACCTTCGGTGTTGCCATGGATTCCTCGGAGCGTATTCTTGCAGGCTTGTGCTATACGCTTGATTTTCATTCCGTCCAAAGCGGACATACCTGCCTCCCGAAGGAAAAACTTGTGTTTTTTGCGGCAGAGATTCTCGGTGTGTCTGCTGATATAATCTCGGAAAAATTGCGCCGTTTTATAGATTCCTCGGAAATTTACGAATATTCAAGCGACGGTGTTTCGTATATTATGACAGATAATACCTGGGCGGATGAAAAATACATATGTAACCGAATTTTTGATATGGAGAAATACGTAACGCGCTTTTCTCCTACCGATATATACGTTATGATAGAGAAGGCGGAGTCGCGGTTTGGAATAGAATACGCAGGGGAGCAAAAGGAGGCAATGTACTCCGCGATAAACGAAAGCGTGATGATATTAACGGGCGGTCCCGGAACGGGAAAGACTACCGTAGTACGAGGTCTGCTCTCGATTTTCCACAGTCTTGATTTAAAATGTATACTTTCTGCGCCTACCGGAAGAGCGGCAAAGCGACTTAGCGAGGCAACGGGACACGAGGC
>JAZOON010000015.1:0-3091 GCA_045655045.1 Eubacteriales bacterium
AGAAGCGGATGCTCTACCCAATGGCGCAAAAGCCTTGCTCCCGCCGCGGTGCGCGTTTTGTCAAGTGCCCAGAGAAGCGAGCCTTTTTTCTCCTTTGTACGGAGAGTTTCAATAAGCTCAAGATTTCGTCTTGTGTTTATATCCATTTCAAGATACTGACCGTCCGAATAAACGCTGAGATCCTTGATATATGATATATCCTTTTTCTGCGTTTCCGCTATGTACGAGAGAAGTCCGCCAAGAGCGCAGACCAATGGACGATTTGCCTCTATTCCCTCGCGTATGCTCTGCTCGAACTGCGTCTTTACAGCCACAAGTGAGCTTTCAAACTCAAACTGCGACGGGCGGTTATCCGTAAGCATAGCTCCTAATCGTCCTTTTATGAAATCCGCCGTATCACCAAGCTTTTTCGTTGAAAGATTGGTTATTACCTCGCTTGGCGCGTAAGTTCCAAGCTCGTTTTTAAGTCTTGAATCAATACCGTCTCCGCAAAACGACGTCGCGAATATCTGCGCCGTTGATATGTCGGCCAATGCAACGCCGCACTCAAACTCACTCATATATATCGAGCAAAGATAGTTATTCTTCGAGTCGGTCAAAAGATTTGTTTCTATAAGCGTTCCCGGGGTGACAACGCGGATAACCTCGCGCTTGACAAGTCCCTTCGCAAGTGCGGGATCCTCGGTCTGCTCGCAAATAGCTATCTTATATCCCTTTTCGATAAGTCTTGAAATATAAGTTTCCGACGAATGATACGGTACGCCGCACATGGGCGCTCTCTCTGCTTCTCCGCAATCTCTGCCCGTAAGCGTCAGCTCAAGCTCTCGCGATGCCAGAATAGCATCATCAAAAAACATCTCGTAAAAGTCTCCGAGACGGTAGAACAGCAGATAATCCTTATATTGATTTTTTATCTCAAAATACTGTAGCATCATTGGAGTCATAGACGCTTCCTCCGAAAAAAGATATTGTTAAAATCAGTGACCGCATGCTCCGCCGCAAGTAGAGCAATCGTGCGTGCAGGACGGCTGCTCACCCGTAATAGTAAAGCTTATGGTATTATTTACTGCATTCATAAGCTCGTTGACCTCAGCCTGCGCCTCGTTAAGCTCACAGAATACGGGATGCTCCATTATCGACTTGTAAAGGTCGTCTATACGCTTTTGAATTATGTCAATAAATACGGTATCTCTCTCGGGCTTAGTTATCTCTCCCTGAAGCGCTCTTTGCTGTACCTCGTATTCCACCATCATCTTCTGAAGCGCTCCGTCCTCCTGATAAGCGTCCTTTGCCTTCTGGAGTCTTACCAATCTTTCGTCAGCCTTAAGTGCCTCGCCAAGCTCGGTTGCGAGTGCGAAAATATCCTTGTTTCCCATTTTTCTATCTCCTTTTTTATTTTTCTGTTTTTCCGTGCAGAGCAAACGTCTCCGCGCGTTCAATTTTTACGTTTACAAATTTACCCGTCATGCTCTCGTCGCCGTCAAAGAACACTATCTTTCCACCCTCGGTGCGACCGCCTATAGCCTCGTTTTTGTTCTTGCTCTTTCCGTCGCAAAGCACCCGTACGGTCTTTCCCTCAAGCTTCTTATTAAGCTCGTAGCATATTTCATTCTGAACCTCAAGCATTCGCTCAAATCTCTCGCTCTTCACCTTATCGGGTATCTGCTCCATATCATACGCGGGTGTTCCCTTACGCGGAGAATATATAAACGAAAATATCATATCGAACCGTGCGCGCTTCAACGCAGAAAGAGTCAGCTCAAAGTCCTCCTCGCTCTCATCGGGAAAGCCTACTATTATATCCGACGTAACGACAGCATCGGGCATTTTTTCGCGTATATAATCAACGATACCGATATATCTCTCAAAGGTATACCTTCTGTTCATGGCCTTCAGTATCCTATCGCTTCCCGATTGCATAGGTAAATGAAAATGATGCGCTATATGCTTTCCGTTTGCCATAACGTCTATAAGCTTGTGCGTTGCGTCCTTTGGGTGGCTCGTCATAAAGTGAAGCACGTAATCCCCCTCAATGTTGTCAAGCTCGCAGAGAAGGTCGGCAAAATCGTAATCAGCTCCAAGGTCCTTTCCGTACGAATTGACGTTTTGTCCAAGCAACGTTATGTCGCGATATCCGTCCTTGACAAGTCCCTTTACCTCTTCGATTATCTTTTCCTTACGTCTGCTTCTCTCTCTTCCGCGAACGTACGGCACGATACAGTAAGTACAGAAATTATTACATCCGTACATAACGGACACCCACGCCCGATAGGAGCTTTCTCTCTTTATCGGAACATCCTCCGCAACCGTGTATTCAGGCTCGTCCGACCGTAGCACTCTGCGCCCTCTTCGTATCTTTTCGCAAAGATACTCGGGGAATCGGTGTATCGACGACGTACCGAAGGTTATATCCACGTAAGGATAGCTTCCCTTAAGTGCGTCCGCTCTGTGCTTTTGCACTACCATGCAACCGCACACTGCAATAATAAGCTCAGGACGTTTTTGCTTTATATGCTTATACTGCCCGACTAAGGACAACGCCCTTTTTTCCGCGTGCTCCCTTATTGCGCATGTATTTACGATTATAAGATATGCGTCCTCTGCCTTATTTGTTGTCTCGTAACCCATATCTATCGCCATACCGAGCAGCTTTTCACTGTCCGACTCGTTTTGCTGACACCCGAGCGTTAAAACAAACACTCCCTTGCGGTATCCGTTCTTAGCAAAAAAAGCATCGTTCTCTGCCCTTACAAATGACATATATCCGTTTTCCGCTTCTATTTTTTCAAGAGAAACGGTATTCAAAATTTCCGACATATTTCCTTCCAAGAATTTCTTATTTATCCAAAAAGGATATAATAACTCTAATATATCATTATAGTATATTTTAATGATTTTGTCAAGTTATATGCGCGCTCATTAACAGTTTTTTTACTAATAAACAAGAAATCCGAAGCTGTTACCAATCAGCAACAGCTTCGGATAATAATTGTTTGTCTGTTCAAATTTGTAAATTACCGAGAGTCTTCTTTCAGATAACGAATACATCTCTCCACCTAATCCTTCACCTCTTGGAATTATTATAGTATAA
>JAZOON010000016.1:0-6339 GCA_045655045.1 Eubacteriales bacterium
TAAATCGGCTTAACACGGTGCTTGCATCTAAATCGGACACACATCACAGAAAAAAGCAAGTCTTTCGACTTGCTTTTTTCTATCCAATCCGAAGGATTGGTATGTAATCACGACGCAGTCGTGTATGGAATCGCCGCAGGCGTATGGCATCACGCGATAGCGTGTATTTTCCCTTCGGATTGATGCCATACACGGCGTTGCCGTGATGCCATGCAACACTTCGTGTTGATGATATGCAATTCCTTCGGAATTGATGATATACACGCCTTCGGCGTGATTGGGATGCGAGATTTCGCAAAGTTCTTGAATTGCTTTTCAAAATATGATATAATACTCTCGAAGGGAGTGGTTGTATGGCTAAAAACTATTTATTGATCTACTCGGAACAACTTGCAACTGATATCGAGTTGCTATGTCAAAATATAAAAGTATCTTCCAACACTCTTTTTCAAATCCGTAAAAGCTCAAGTAGTGTATACGCGAATATTCGCGAAGCAAATTATGGGCAGAGCAAAGCAGACATGCTTTCAAAATTCGAAATAGCTCTCAAAGAATGTAGTGAAACGGAAGGCTGGTTACAATTGTTATTAAACACAAACGGTATTGATGAAGAAACATATAAAAGCCACAGAAATCTTTGCGGTCGAATAAGACGAATGCTGATTGCAAGTTGTAAAACGCTAAAGGAGAATAATCATACATAATGGCGGTTATTTCAGCCTTTCAACCACCTCAAGCAATTTAAACCTTGCCTCGTATTTGGGGCTGTCCGTTTCCGTGATTATTTTATACTGCTCGGGTGTAAAGCCAACGGAAATAAATGCGTCCTCGTTAGCGCTCGTAGCGGCGTCAAGGCAAAGGGGAGGGAATAGCACGCACCACCAATTTTGTCCTGCCGCTTCGCCTATGCGTACCTGTAATGACAGATATTCTCCCGACGGAAAGCAAAGAGCGGCGTAGGTCTTTTGTGGGTATTCTTCCTTGCCGAGCCTTACCTCGACGTCATAAGAATATCCTCGGTCGCTGATTTCTTTGAGTGCCGCGTCTGCAATACCGTCAAGATTTTCGGCTACCGCATTTCTCGTTTCATCAAGCGTCTGACACTCCGAAGCAATTTCTTCCACGTATTCAATTACTTGGTCGCGGACGCAAAGCTTTAGGCTTTGGTCCTCGTCGCTATCCGAGTTTGCGACGACGTGAAGTCTTAATACCTTATCGTATACCTCGGCTTCGCCGTGGATCGGGAGTACTCCGAGTATAACGAATACCAAGCAAATACATACGCAAAGAATAAGTAATTTTTTCATAAAAAAAGCTCCTTTTTTTGTTTTGAGATAATCAAGTATCCCACAAAAAGGAGCTTTTTATTCATTTTCTAAAAAATTTCTAAAATTATATCGCGGTAGCTCATATTGCTGTTGAGTGTCCACTCCCCACGCAGATAGGGGATCTCGCTGTCCTTTCCCTTTGAGCGAAGATAAAGCTCGAAGGCGAAGGGATTTTTTACCACACCCCTTTTCCCAAGTAAAACGGCGAATTCGGCGGTATCCATCTCACTGTCAACGCAAACCGTTATTTCCTCGCAAGGCTTAACGAAGGCGTACATATCGTTAGCCACGGATATTACCGCGGCGGCGAGGAATAGTGAAAGAACGCATATCGGAACGACGAAGCCGAGCGCACGTCGGTAGCTCATAGGAGCTTGTGACACGGGAAAACACCTCTCTATCTTTACGTTATAACCACGATATCAAAAGCGCGATTATGTATACGCAAAGACAGGCAATAGCCGAGGGAGCTTTAATGACCTCAAGATAAGAGTCTCTGACAGTCTGCGGCGCGGTGTTGACGGGCTGTCGGTATTTTGCGGAGTAGTTTTTGTAAAGATACTGCTTATACAGTCTTGAAGCCTCTGCGCAAAAAATGATAGCTGATATGAGAAACAGAGCCGTCGTGAAGAATATGAAGAAATTGGTGCTGCCCGTCAGATTGTAGAGGGCGTTCATATACGGCTGCCCGAAAAGTCCGAACAGATTGTAAAGGAAATGGACGGTTATCGCGCCGAAAAGCGAGCGCGTGGCGTAAAGCGTAAGCGCAAGGACGGCTCCCGAAAAGATGTAGACGGGAAGATTTGTAAGGTCAAAGTGCAGCATACCGAAAAACAGCGCGCTGAACACTATTGAGCGAAGAACTCCACCGCTCTCGTATTCGAGGCAAACGATCCCGCGGAAGATGAATTCCTCACATATCGCGGGGAGAACGGCGTAAGCAAGTATAAGATAAAGCTTAGTGGGAACGGTTCCGTTGTCCTTGGAAACGAAGGTATCGTAAAGCGTAAAGTTACCCGAAAGGCTTTCAAGCCCTCCGAAAAGCACGCTTATAAGCACGCCGCCGCTTATAAGCATAAGCGCCGCGGCAAGCATAAAGGGAATGGCTCTCGGCGTAGGTAGCTTAAGACGCAGACGGCGGACGTATCTCTCTCCGCTGAACGTGCACCATATAGCCCCGGGGAGCAGAAATATCATCATCTGAAGGATAACTACGCTGTAATACTCGTTTTCTCTGTTTATCAGGGTAAGGTCTATTATCTTTGTGAGAAGCAGAAGTATGTACGTTGCAAGGACCACTACCGTAGGCTGAAGATATATCGTCTTTTTCTCACCCTTTGGCTTTTTTTGCGGGGTGAATATTTTTTTTAGCTGCTTCATTGGGTAAAGTCACCCCTCCTTCCGTAATTATCAGATCTACCGACAGATCAAATTCGCCTCTTGGCAAAGAGTCGAAAATAAAATTCCCGTACGTTATGCCGACAGCCGTTCCGTCAAAGTCGGAAAGAAATCGGTCGTAATAGCCTTTTCCGTAGCCGAGTCTGTACCCGTCCTTGTCAAAGGCAAGCGCTGGGACGGCGCAAAGCGTGTGTTGAGTCGCTTTTATCTTTGGAGCGTTTTGCATTGGCTCGCGTATTCCGTATGCCCCAAGCGACATATCGGAAATATCGCTTACGGCGCGAAAATCAAGCGTTAGCGTCTCCGTTACGGAAATAGGGAAGCCTACCGTTATCCCGTGAGCGCGGAGCGTGTTCACAGAGCAGAGAAGATCGGGCTCGTTTTTTATAGGGTAAAACAACAGCACCGTGTCCGCTTGCGCCTTGAGCGCAAGGTCGATCAGCTGCTCTGATATTTTCAAGCTCGCCGAGGAGATGTATTTTTCGCACAGCTCTTTTCTGTCAGCGAGCGCGTTTTTTCGAAGCGCGCTTTTTTCTTCCGCCGTCATCAATCTGCGATCACAGCGTGACGAAGGTCGTCTGCCACGGCTTGCCCACAAAAAATTTCAACTATCAGAAGTCCCATTTCCATAGCCGCGCCCATTCCCTTGGCGGTCAGTATCCTTCCGTCAAGAACGACCTTTTGGTTGGGAATATCCGCGCCCGTGAGTCTGTCCTCAAATCCGGGGTAACATACAGCGCTCTTACCGTCAAGCAATCCCATATCACCGAGTATTGACGGAGCGGCGCAGATAGCGGCTATATACTTACCGTTATTATTTGCAGTCTCGATAGCTTTTATTACCGTCGGGCATTTTGCAAGATTGAGCGTACCCGGCATTCCACCGGGAAGAAATACCATATCAAAATCCTCGTTGCCGTCAAGCTCCGCGTCGGTGATATCCGTCTTTACGGTTATTCCGTGCGCGCCCGTTATCTCACGGGAACCAACGCCTACAGTGGTTACACAAAGCTTCGCGCGGCGCATAAGGTCAAGGGGCAGAAGCGCCTCTATTTCCTCAAAGCCGTCGGCAATAAACATATATATCATAGCATGTCTCCGATTATTTACCGAAATATCCGTCAAGCTCGCAAAGCTTTATCTCGGACTCCTCGCGGCTGTTAAGATCCTTTATCTTGACGACACCCGCCTCAAGCTCCGACGCACCCATTATTGCAACGTGGCTGTAACGTCCCTTTACGGCGTAGTCTATCTGCTTGCCGAACTTTTTCGTGCCGATATACATAGAGGACACAACGCCCATATCGCGAAGCTTGTCCGTAAGCGCGATATATTTTTCGTAAGGAACGTCGTCAAATCTGGTGACGAGCACCTTAGTACCCTGATTGTAAATATCGGGAATGAGCTTGTGTGTGACGAGGAAGTTTTCAAGCGTAACGTCACCGAAGCCGAAGCCAACGCCCGTGATATTCGTATTCTTTACGAAAAGACCTACGAGGTTGTCGTATCTTCCGCCGCCGAACATAGCGCGGTTGTTTTCGGGCGCTTCGTCAAACACCTCGAATACAGTACCCGTATAATAGTCAAGACCTCTGATTATACCGAAGTCGAAAACGCAGTATTTGTCAAGTCCCGCATTCTTAAGCTGAGCGAACAGCTCAAGAAGCTCGCGAGAGCCCTGAGACTCGGGGCAGAGAGCCGCCGCGTCCTCAACGCTCATACTATATAATGCGTCGATGCGCGCGATCTTATCCCCGTCAATTCCAAGCTCAGCCATTTCTTTTTCGTAAGCCTCGCGTGTGACCTTGTTCTTTCTGTCAACGACCTTTGACACGCGGCGGCTTCCCTCGGCGTCAGTACCCGCGATGGACGCGATAACGTCGTTGAAGAAGCGGCGGTTGTTTATGTGTACCTTGAACATAGACTCGTCGGCGTTAAAGCCCTTAAGGAGCATAACGGCGGTGGAAATTACCTCAAGGTCAGCCTCAAAGCCGTCGCAGCCGAATATATCCACGTTTACCTGCCAATGCTCGCGCAAGCGACCTCTCTGAGGGCGCTCGTATCTGTAAAGATTGGGGATAGAGAACCACTTAAGAGGGAAGTTAAGCTCACCAATCTTGCCCGCAACGAGACGCGCCACGGTGGGTGTCATTTCGGGGCGGACTGCAAGACGTCTGCCGCCTCTGTCTGTAAAATTATAGGTCTGCTCGTTAGCTATCTCTTCTCCGCTTTTAGCGATATACATTTCAAGAGATTCAAGCATAGGTCCGTTGTATTCCTCGAAAGCGGCAAGCTCCAGGGAAGCGCGTATCTTTCCGAAGAACCAATTACGCAGACGCATATCGTCGGGATAAAAGTCACGGGTACCCTTATAAGGTTGAGTTGATAAAAGCTGAGCGCACATATTTCAAAATCCTTTCAAATAAAGAATAAATTACATTATCCTATATTATAACATATACGGAACGATTTGTCAATCAAATATTAACGGAACTTTTTTATTCAAAGCGTCCTAAATTATACGCGGGCGACATATAATTTAGCGTAAACTAATGAACAAAGGAGAACCGATATGATGAACGAGAGGGAATGCAATTGCGGTTGCTTTACCGTTGCCCTTTACGAAAGAAATTTTGGCTCGGAGGTGTCGGGGGATTTCACCTTGCCTGATTATTACGCGGAAATAAGACGTATACTTTGCGTAACGCCCACGGTACTGCCGCCCGCAAAGTACGTCGGTGACAGCACCGCTGAGTTTAACGGAGTGGTTGACTACGTCGTTACGTACGTGGGCGGGGACGGAGAGATGTATTCTATTCCGCTTTCCTCGGACTACAGCTTTACCGTTCCGCTTGACAAGAGCGCGTGCGAGACGATACCCGAAAGCATAAGCGCGCTTTGTACGGTGGGCGTTGAGAGCGTCAACACGAGAGTTTCCGCGCCGAGACGCTTGAGTATTCGTTGCCGTATTCGTCCGAACGTAAGGATATACGCAAGGATTGGCGCATCCGTAAGCTGTGACAGCGAGGTTGCCGTTTCGAGTATACAGACGCGCCGCAAGAAGAGCGAGCAGCTCGTATGTGAGAGTGCCACTTCGGATATAATTCCCGTGACGGTTATTTTGCCCGCGCCCGCGGAGGATATACGCATACTGCGCGCTGAGGCAGTTGTCGATACGAAGGCGTGTGATAATACGTCCACGGGCTTGAATTGCAGAGGGGAAGTAAATATCAGATTACTTGCGCAGAGAGAAGAAAACGGCGAAAATTCCGTTATTCTCGGAAGCGTTCCGTTTGAGGGAGAGATAGACCTTGAAGGCGAAGGTCAGGACTCTCAATCCCGTGTCAGGGGAATTGTTTCGGAGATGTCCGTCAACGTAACGGATGCGGGAATAGAATGCAGCGCGGGCGTGATACTTGAAGCAGTCAGCTGCCATAACGAAGAGGTTGAATACACCGACGACGTTTATTCCACGGAAAATGAATGTGAGTGTAGCCTAAAGCAGGTAAACGTAAAATACCTGTCCTCAAGCTTTTCGGGAAATTTCACGGTGAGCGAAAGGCTTCCTCTTGCCGATACGTCAGTACCGCAGGACGCGCAGATCATAGAAGCT
>JAZOON010000017.1:0-4570 GCA_045655045.1 Eubacteriales bacterium
GGGCAAAGGGGGGGCTGAGGTTTATACGAACACATCGAAAGCAGGTTTTATATAGAAGAACGAAAACGTTTGTTTATTGTGTCCTTCCAAGAATTGCTCGCGCAATTTTTTGGGTGCCGCCACCCCAAAAAATAATTAAAAATAGATTTGCGTGGGAATGGGGACGATATTCAATCTCCGGTAGGGAAGGCTAAAACGTAAGTTCTGAAACAGACTTCGCCACAATCCTTTATTTTTTCCGCCCACGAGTTTTTTGGCTCCACCTTTTTCGAAAAAAAGGTGGAAGCGTCCCCTCAATCCTCAAGCATCTTCCGTGCCAGCGAAACAAGCGTGCGTTCTTCATTCAGCGAAGGGTCTGCGATGACCGCGTCCATAAGACGTGAGAGAATTTCGCCGATAAGCTTGCCGCGAACGCCCATTTGCGACAACACCTTACCGTTGATCTTCAGGTCTTGCAGACGGCAGGGGGCGGACGCTTCGCGGGCGGTAATACTTTCCGCTTCCGACGGGGAGTTACCCGAAAGGTAGGACGCCGCCGCGGCGTAGGTCGCGTAAATTCCCGTTTTTGAAATAAGCCGCCGCGCGTCAGCCGCAGAGCTTACCGTTTCCTTACTGCCCGTAAGAACAGCTAACGCGCCCGTTATCTGCTTGCCCGAGCAACGAAGCCCCTTCAGTATCGGCTCGGCTGAGTCGCGCTCAAGACCGCAGAGCAGAAATCCAAGCCGTGCTACGTCACAGCGGGGTATGGCTTCAATATTTTCAATAACCAACCGAGGCGGGGAGTATTCTCCCAACGCGTATTTGAGCGTGTCGGTCGCCGCCATAAGCTCAAGCGCGGCGCGCGGATGAGGCGACGTTATAAGTCGAATAAACTCGTTGCCAATGCGCTCTCGCGCGATATTTTCAAGTCCGCTTGCCGCCGCCGACATACCCGCAAGCGTCTTTTCTTCAATTTCAAATCCAAGCTGGGCGGAGAAACGGAACGCGCGCATTATGCGGAGCGCGTCCTCGCAAAATCTGTCCTGCGGCACACCCACCGCGCGAATGATACCGCGCCTTGCGTCCTCAGCTCCGCCAAAGGGATCGACAAGTCCTTCGCGCTTGTTATACGCCATAGCGTTTACCGTAAAATCTCTGCGCGCTAAGTCGGCAACTATATCTGACGTAAAGGTCACGCCGTCGGGGTGACGGCTGTCCGTATAGCTTCCGTCGATGCGGAAGGTGGTTATCTCCACGGGCTCACCGTCAAATATGACCGTCACCGTACCGTGCTTAATACCCGTTTCAATGACGCGCATGTCGGAAAAGATACGCGCGGTTACCTGTGGCAGCGCTGACGTGGTGACGTCGTAATCGTGGGGAGTTATACCCAAAAGAGCGTCTCGCAGACTGCCGCCGACGATGTAAGCTCGCTCGCCCGCAGCTTCAAGTCGGGCTATTATTTTGTCGATATACTCGGGATACACCGTCTTTCCTCCTTAAAAGTATTCTTTTCTGTCGATTATATTATACACCTTTTTTGAACGTGTGTCAATCGTTGGGAAGGCGTTAATAAAAAAAACGCCCTGAATGGCACGGGTTTACACAAAATGACACTGTTTGTCACAGCTTTTTCCGTTAAAATACGTTATAGAAAGGAGATAACACTGTATGAAGGACAAAAAAAGCTTCGTTATGTACGTAAATTACTCAAATCAGTTCAGAATGTTATCTATGGAACAGCGCGGCGTACTGATAAGCGCAATATTCGACTACGTAGAAACGGGAGAGACGGTTATTCCCATGAACAAAACGACCGCATTAGCCTTTTCCTTTATCAAGGACACGCTTGACCGAGACGCGGCGGCGTACCAAGCGGTGTGCGAGCGCAACGCGGCAAACGGCAGGCTCGGCGGCAGACCTAAAAAAGGCACGGAAAACCGTCTGAAACCCGAAAAAGCCGATAATGATAATTATAATGAAAATAAAATTGATAATAATATTTATACTGACATTCATAATGAAAACGCCGCCGCAGACGAGTGGTTTGAAAAAAAGTGTAAAAAACTGTTTGAAGATAAGAGCGGTGACGTTTTCGAAAGAAAATGACTGAAGGGCTGTTATTTTCTTATTTTCCAATAAGTTATAACCAACCCTTCAGTCTTGCGTTCGCGTTATGAATTTTTAGCGTTCATTTTAAGGTATTCGTTTATAAAGTCGTCGATCTCTCCGTCCATCACGGCAGAAATGTTTCCGTCCTCGTGTCCCGTTCTCGTATCCTTTGCGAGCGTGTAGGGCATAAATACGTAGGAGCAGATCTGCGCGCCCCACTCTATATTCGTCTTGTTGCCCTGAATATCCTCAATGGTGTCAAGACGCTCGCGGAGCTTTATCTCCATAAGCTTTGCCTTGAGCATCTTCATTGCCGTTTCCTTATTCTGAAGCTGTGAACGCTCCGTCTGACAGCCGACGACGATGCCCGTGGGCTTGTGAAGAATACGGATCGCGGAGTCGGTCTTATTGATGTGCTGTCCGCCCGCGCCGCTTGAACGGTGCGCCGTGACCTCGATATCCTCGTCGCGGATCTCAACCTTATCTATATTATCAAATTCGGGCATGACCTCTATTGAGGCAAACGAGGTCTGTCTGCGTCCCGCGGCATCGAACGGAGAAACGCGGACGAGTCTGTGTACGCCGTTTTCCGCCTTGAGATAGCCGTATGCGTTTATGCCCTCAACCATTATCGTTGCGCTCTTGATACCCGCGGCATCTCCGTCAAGCCAGTCTATAAGCTTATACTTATATCCCTTTCTCTCTGCCCAACGGGTTATCATACGGTAAAGCATCTGCGCCCAGTCCTGAGCCTCAGTGCCGCCCGCGCCCGGGTGGAAGGAAACTATCGCGTTGTTTTTGTCGTACTCGCCCGAGAGAAGGATCTCAATTCTCTTGGATTCTGCCGTCTTGGCGATCTCGGCAAGCTCGGTCTGTACCTCTTCGATATAGCTCTCGTCATTTTCCTCTATAGCCATTTCCGCAAGTGTTATAGCGTCCTCGAGGCGGTTTTTCAGCTCCTCGTAGCCCTCGATGGTGTCCTTGGTCTGCTTGAGCTGCTGAAGCACCTTTGAAGAATTTTCCTGATTTGACCAGAAATCGGGATCAAGCGTTTGCTTGTCAAGCTCCTCAGCGGTCGTTTTTAATTCGTTTATACGAAGCGCCGAGCCGAGGTCCTCGACGTCCTCTCTCATGCCTATCAGCTTATATTTTGCGTCTTCCAATGCTATTATCATTTTTCGCTCTCCTATATTGCATAATTACCTATTTTAGATTATACCACGAAACGTCCAAAAAATCAAGAGCTATAACAAAGAAAAAAGCTTTGTTTTTATCGCGCATAACTTAGTTTTCTTTGGTATATCGCGTATTGTGTTGACAAAACGGGGCGGAGATGCTATAATGGTCTTATCTTATTGAAAGAGGAGACGATTTACTATGGTAATGCCAAGCGGTATTCCCGAATTGGCGGGACTTGACAAAAAAGATATTATAGACACCTTGCTCAAAGAGGAGTACGGCTATTTGCCGTCGCGTCCGTATTCTGTCACGGCAGAGACGGAAAAGGTGGACAAGAGATTCTGCGCGGGAAAGGCGATTTTTAAAAAAATTATACTTACCTGCCGCGCGGATTGGGGTGAATATTCCTTTCCCGTATACTATTCCGCGCCCACGGGCAAGCAGAATATTCCCTGCTTTATACACGTAAATTTCACCGACAGTATTCCCGACAAATATCAGCCGACCGAGGAGATCATAGATAGCGGATTTGCGACGCTGACGTTTTACTACAACGACGTAACCAAGGATAACGCCGACTTCACCGACGGTCTTGCGGGGGTGGTTTATCCCGACGGAAAGCGCGGTAGCGACGCTTGCGGAAAGATAGGACTTTGGGCGTGGGCGGCTATGGCTGTTATGGACTTTGCGCAAACGCTTGACGAGCTTGATAAATCCAAGATATCCGTAATAGGGCATTCAAGACTTGGAAAGACCGCGCTTCTTGCGGGCGCGCTTGACGAGCGGTTTTTCTGCGCGTTCTCCAACGATTCGGGCTGTAGCGGCGCGGCTCTGTCACGCGAAAATACGGGAGAGACGATAAAGGCTATCACAAAGACGTTCCCCTTTTGGTTTTGTGAAAATTACTATAAGTACGCGGACAATGAGGACGCGCTTCCTTTCGACCAGCAGTGGCTGATTGCCGCGAACGTACCTCACAAGGTTTACGTCGCGAGCGCCGAGGGCGACCTCTGGGCATGCCCGAAGAACGAATATCTTTCATGCGTTCTGGCAAGTGAATACTACGAACGGTGCAATATGAAAGGATTTGAGCATCCCGACCGCCTGCCCGAGGTCGGAGAAGCCTTCCACGGCGGCGATATAGCCTACCACGTAAGAGCGGGACTGCATTACCTCAGCCGCGAAGACTGGGCGAGATATATTGAGTTTTTAAACGCTAAGTTTGCAAATTGAATATTGTAAAACACCCCGCCACGCTTTGTCGTGGCGGGGATGCGGTTTTTGGTACCTATTTTTAAAA
>JAZOON010000018.1:0-7306 GCA_045655045.1 Eubacteriales bacterium
TGGCCTCCGACTTCGTTGCCGAGTATTACCTGCATAATATATCCGCCGTTCTTATAAACGAGACGGCTCATAGTAAGCGTTCCCGTCTTTACCTTGGATACGTTGAGTATTCCTTGGCTGAGCATTCCGAACGCCGCGGGGAGAACGGTGTACGTATCTCCGTCTATCATATCACTTGCTATGAAGTCGGGAACACCCGCAAGCACGCTGTTCTCAAAGAACTCATAAAATTCAAGGTAGCCGCCAAGCTGTCCCGTGAGCCCCTTTATCATAAGCTGAGTTACAGCTCCGAGGGAGTCGTTCTCGGGAACGGTGGTGTATCCGTCCTCGGAGAGAAGCATGAAGATAGGCGCGGGGGGGAAGCCGCAGAGCTTCTTCATTCCGTCAACGTCCTTAAGAGAAATAGACTTATAATTTCTCTCGTCTGCTATTGCCTTAACAGCAAGGTAATATCCCGCCGCCTTCATCATAGCATCGTCGTTTGCGGGCTTTAGGAAATTCCACTTGAGTATTCTGTTATTAACTATATTTCTCTTCTCTTCCTCGGAGAGCTTTTCGTATCTCTGCTGAATCTCCAGCATCTCGAACGTCTCTATCTCGACACCCGTAGTCTTCTTGAGAGACATACCGTCGTAAAGAGTACCGTAGAGGTTCATATCGCGGTAGCCCGCCATACCTACCTTGTCAACAAGCAACTGTTTTGCGGTAATAGCCGCGCGGCAGTAATTTGCAACGACGTCGCTTCTGGTCTTCTTACCGATTATATCGTAAACGTACTTGAACTTATATCCGAGTCCCTCAAAGGTACCTCTAAGTCCCGTTGTTCCCGCTTGGTCAGCAGTCGTTACAAGTCTGTCGCCCTCATACCAGCCGCAAAGTCCCCAAAGCACCATGGGAAGATGTCTGTAATGCTCGGTCACCTTAAGAACAGCATGGGTGGGTATCCACCCCGCTACGCATACAACAAGCGCATCAAAGCTATCCTTTGAAAGTGCCTCAACAGCCGCCTTTACCTGAGTTTCCTCGTAGTCGTCAGCTACGGGATATACGGACACGAGGTCAAGTCCCTCTGCCTTGAGAGCTTCCTCTGCCGCCTTGCATTTTCTGACGATCACGTCAACGGGAGTATTTACCTCCCCAAATCCTACAAAACCTATTTTTGCCATTTGTTTAGTCCTTTCTTACGTTTAATATATTATCGTATGCGAGATATCTCTCGTAACACTCTTTGTAATCCGTTCCCTTGCTCTCAAAGACCTTGTCAAGCTCTATTGCCTTTGCCGCATCTTCTACCGACTTGAAAGCTCCTATGCCGACTCCTGCGAGTATTGCAGAGCCGAGACACGCCGTTTCCTTATTCTTCAAGGTGATCAATCGCTTGTCCGTCATATCCGCCATCATCTGACACCAAAGAGGGCTGTTAGCTCCGCCGCCCATAGCTCTTATCTCGTCCACGTCAAGTCCGAGATAGTCGAGATTGGCTTTAAGCATACAAGCCACCGACTCCATAACGCTACGAATGAAATGTCCTCTTGTGTGTTCAGCGGTAAGTCCCGTAAAGCTTCCTCTTGCGTCGGGATTATACTTGGGCATAGTCGAGCCGCAGAGATAAGGCAAGAAGGTAAGACCGTCGCTGCCTGCGTTTACGTTCTCGGCAAGAGTATCTAATTCTGCGAAGGAAAAGTTCTCACAAAGGGCGTTTCTGAACCATTTGAGAGCCATTCCCGCCGTGGGTGTCCAAGAGAGCAGACAATACTTATCGTCGTAATTGTAGTGGCAAGGCACAATGCTCTTTTCGTCGTATTCGGGTATTGCTTCCGACGGCATAAATATTACCATCGTCGTTCCCGTCATAACGCTGACTATTCCCTGCTTTACCACACCCGCGCCAATAGCGCCTGCTATCTGGTCGATAGCTCCCGTGACTACCTTTATGCCGTCGTATTCTCCCACAAGTGTTGCGCTTGAATGGAGTGCGGGGAGCTTTTCTTCGCCAATGCCTATAAAGTCAAGCATCTCGTCCCACCACTGACCTTTATGTATGTCGAAGTAGATAGTGGACGATTGAAGTGTTTTTTCGGTTATAAACTTACCAGTGAGCTTATAGAGTATCCAATCTTCAAGGAGAAAGACTCGCTCTGTCTTTTCCCATATCTCGGGGCGGTTTCTCTTTACCCACAAGAGCTTACAAGCGGGCCACGTTGCCGTTATTTCGGGCTGTCCCGTTACCTCGTAAACTTTCTTGTGTCCGAAATGAGCCGTAATTATCTCCGCCTCCTCGGTGGCTCTGTTATCAAGCCAGACGATAGCGGGACAAAGTGGATTTCCATCTTTATCCGTCAAAATCAGAGTTTCACACTGTGTGTCAACAGCAAGGGCATCTATCTTACAGACTGCCTTTGCCTTTTCTATTTCGGATTTGACGATACTCCAATAGCTCTCGGCGTCAAATTCAACTATGTCTCCGTGTGCATCAAGGGTATAGTCTGCCGTGGAGCTATGTAAGCATTTCAGCTTATCGTCAAATACCGCCGCTTTGACCGACGTTGTGCCGATGTCGATTCCTAATAGATTCATTTTCACCTCAATCAAATAAGTCGTTTATCATAACGACCGATTCAGTCTCTCACTTATAATTATATCAAAGACGTTATTTTTTTCAATAAGCATATTTACGAAACTGTTTCGAAGCCGTTGCATTTTTCAAAAAAATATGGTATTATATACGTGAATAAAGGCGAAGGAGAGGATATTTTATGACGATGAAAAAGCTGGCAGAGCTTGCCAACGTATCCAAATCTACCGTTTCAAAAGCATTTTCGGGCAGCGCTGATATCAGTAAGGAAACCCGCGAGCATATCTTTCAGATCGCCAAGGAGCGCGGTTGCTACGACAAATACAACAAAAGGCCCTTTGATAAAAAGGTCATCGCCGTAATCTGTCCCGAGATAAATAGCGAGGACTACTCCTCTATCGTAAAATTGCTGATAACATTTCTTGAAGAGCGCAACGCTATGGTGCTGTTATCCTCATCGTCGCTTGACGCGGCTCAGGAAAAGGATTTCTACAGATATTACTCCACGTATTGCAAGACCGACGGTATCATTATTATAGAAGCCGCGGGCGCATATACCAATGAAGAGGTGATCGTTCCGACGGTCTCCATACTCGCCCTGCATAACTCCCCGGCAATTGATAATATTGCATTATCCGCCACCGAGGCTATGAATAATATCATATCCACCTTAAAGGAGCTTGGACACAGACAGATAGGCTTCGTGGGAGAGCCGTACACGCAAGGAGAGCTTGCTCTCTTCAAGAGCACTGCTCAGGGACTTGCCATATCGCTAAACGACTCCAGCATAAAGGTCAGCGACAAGCGCTTTGAGGATGCGGGCAAAGATGCCGTTTGCCGTTGGCTCGATGAGGGAACGCTTCCCACCGCTATAGTTACCGCATACGATTATATTGCCCTTGGAGTAATGAAGGAGCTGATGCAAAACGGGCTGCGTATCCCCGAGGACGTCTCCGTTGTCGGAAGCCACGATATGATGATTTCTTCTTTAGTCAATCCCCCCCTTTCTTCCACAAGATACCCCAATGAAGATATCTGCAAGGAAGCGGTATCCCTTCTCTTTAAAAAAATTGATAACAGGCATTACCGCGCCCGCCACATCACGAAGATACCCGTTGAATTTATTCATCGCGGCTCGGTAGGTCCTATAAAAAAGGAGCTTTAACGCTCAGAGCTGTAAATGATGCAGAAGGATTTTGCAATGTAAATCCAAGGTGTCGAGGAATCAAAAAGGGACTGCTTCATTTAGCGCAGAACAAAAACACATGAAATAACAAATATAAAATACCGCTTTGATTATCAGTGATTTGATATTAAAGCGGTATTTTTTGATATGCTCTCAAAATCAATGCGGGACTGATACCCAAAATCCTTCGCTTGTCCGAGGAATTTATAAAATCCACGAAAAAATCAAGGATTAACAAAACGCAAACATTTTACAAAAAAATTAAAAAAGCCACGCCCGAAAAGAGAGCGAAGCTTATTGAGAAATACCGTATTGACTCCATGTTTGACGAGAACGGCGATATAAGGGCAGACTATGCGCAAAAGCTTGATATGAGAATAGAGGCGGGCAAGAGGGGCAATATGTCGCCCTACGTATCCCCCGCCCGCTTCACGCGCTCTTTTGCAAGAGCCGCGTCGGCGGCTGAAAAAGTCCATAAAGAATGAAGAATTTCGTGGAAACTCCTCGTATTGCCCTCTCATTTACAAAATTTTAAGGTGCTCTTTTTTCTTTTGGACTTTTTCGGTCTTGCCAAATCCGACAGCCTCTTCCGTTATTTATCAACGACCTTATATCCTGCCTTTGCTATCGCAGCCTTGAGAGCGGCGATGTCGACCGAAGCGGAAGCCGTTATTTCAACCTGCTTCTTTTCGTGAGATGCCGCTACGTTTTTTACTCCCTTTACGGCAAGCAGTGCCTTAGTAATGTGCGCTTCGCACATAGGACACATCATGCCCTCCACCGAAATAACTATACTTTGCTTTTTGTCAAACATTTCTTCATTCTCCCCTATATATATTTTCTTGAATTTTAATCTCAACGAATTGCTTACCACAAACACCGACGAAACGCTCATCGCCGCCGACGCAAGCATTGGCGTAAGCGTGATCCCAAACGCGGGATAAAGAACACCCGCCGCGACGGGTATGCAAACGGCGTTGTATATAAGCGCCCAGAAAAGATTTTGCTTTATTACCGCAACTGTCGCCTTTGAAAGGCTTATCGCGCTCACCGCGTCGCAAAGGCTGTTCCTTGACAGCACCACGTCAGCGCAGTCAACAGCCACGTCAGTTCCCGCGCCTATCGCTATTCCTATATCAGCCGCCGCAAGCGCGGGCGCGTCGTTTATGCCGTCGCCAACCATAGCGCATCTTCCCCTTTGTGAATAGCTCACGATAAGATCCTGCTTCCCATCAGGCAAAAGCGCGGCGTATACTTCCTCTATACCGCACTCGTCCGCGACAGCTCTCGCGCTTTTTTCGTTGTCACCCGTGAGCATAACGGGAACAACTCCCATTTTTTTAAGCCTATTTATTGCCGCGCGGCTGTCGGCTCTCACTGTATCGGCAACGCCTATAACTCCAAGCGCGCGTCCGTCAAGACAAACGCACACTACCGTTCTTCCCTTTTCTTCAAGCTCCGACGCCATTTGTCTGAGCGTATCAACGTCCGCGCCGTTTACCCCCCGAGAGGCAAGAAATGAAGCCTTTCCAACGAGGCACTCGCCGCGCTCCGTCAAAACCCGTATTCCCTCTCCCACGGCGTTTTCAAAATCCCACGCGGAAAGACAAGGCGTGTCCTTTTGCTTTGCGTACTCGCATATCGCCGACGCCAAGGGGTGGGACGACGTACGCTCCGCCGAATACGCCGCCTGTAAAAGCTCGTCCTCGCCGTGTATCGCCACAACGTCCGTGACCGTCGGCTTACCTTCGGTAAGCGTTCCCGTCTTGTCCGTGAGAAAATATTTTACGGAATGCAGATTTTCAAGCGCCTTTGCGCTTTTTATCAGTATTCCCATAGACGCTCCTCTGCCCGTCCCCACGGTCACGGCAGTAGGCGTTGCAAGTCCGAGCGCGCAGGGACAGGAAATAACGAGAACGCAAACGGCAAGGTCGAGAGCCATAGCAATATCCCTCGTGATCGCAAGCCAAACGGCAAAGGTCAGCGCGGATATACCCATAACCGCGGGCACGAATACTCTGCTGACTCTATCCGCAAGTCTTGCTATGGGCGCTTTTGAAGCCGCCGCATCCTCGAGAAGCGATATGATTTTGGAAAGCGCGGTGTCGCCACCGACCTTCTGCGCTTTTATTTTAATATACCCGTCGGTGAGGGTGCAAACCGCGCTTACTTCGTCTCCCACCGCTTTTTCAACGGGTATGCTCTCTCCGCTCAGCGCGGATTCGTCCACCGCGCCGTGTCCGTCGATAACCTCTCCGTCAACGGGTACAGTCTCCCCAGCGCGGACTATCACCACGTCGCCAACCTCTATCTCGGAAAGTGCAAGTACCGTCTCCTCTCCGTTTCTTATACAGGTTACCGTATCGGGCATCATTGAAGCAAGCTTACCGATAGCCGCCGCGGCGTTCGCCTTTGCTCGGCTCTCAAGCGTTTTTCCAAGTGAGACGAGGGCGAGTATCATCGCGCTTGACTCAAAATACAGTCCGTGCGCGTATTTTCCCGCGAGCGAGGTATCTCCTCTCACCGTCGCGCCGATAATAAACGCGAGCATGACAGTGCCGTATAAAAACGACGCTCCCGAGCCTATAGCTATAAGCGAATCCATGTTGGGGGCAAGTCTTACGAGCGCGGAAATGCCGCCTGTGAAGAATTTGAAATTTATTACTATGACCGCAAGCGCAATCACCATTTGAGTGGCGGTCGTCACTATCGGCTCGTGCAGAAAGGCGGGCGTGGGTAAGCCTACCATATGCCCCATAGCAACGTACATAAGCACGGCGGTCAGTATCAAGGACACGCAAAGCTTTGCCGCGTTTTTCCTTTGCTGCTGCTTTTCTATATTTTTTCGGTCAGAGGTTTGCGCGACGAGTGTATACCCCGCAGACCTGAGTGACGCGCGGAGCCTTGTAAATATCAGCTCCTCGTCCGACGTGTCGTCTGTGAGAACGGTCAGCGTGTTGGTAAGCAGACTTACGCTGACCGCATCCTTACCGCATACCTTCCTTGCCGCCGCCTCAACGTGCGCAACGCAAGCCGCGCAGCTCATTCCCTTTACTCCGTATTTTAGTTTCTTCAATTCAATGCTCCGTTTCTTCTTTCTCAATACATATTATATCCCTTTTAAAAATTTCTGTCAAGAGCTTTGCGGGGGATTTGTTCATTACGGGCAGCTATTTCTCTTTTACGTTTGTCACTATCAATCGTATCACGACGGTATTTCAGCGAAAAAGCAAATAGCGGTCGAAAAATAAGAAAAAAAGAGGAAAAGAAAGCTGCAAATAAATTAAAAAAAGGGGTTGACAAACACAAATAAGTGTGGTATAATACATAGACAGCCGACCGAAAGACTGTTACACGCCGGTGTGGCGGAACAGGCAGACGCCCGGGACTTAAAATCCCGTGATACGAAAGTATCGTACCGGTTCGACCCCGGTCACCGGCACCACAACGGTAAAAATCAATATCGCGGAGTAGAGCAGCTTGGTAGCTCGTCGGGCTCATAACCCGGAGGTCGTGAGGTTCAAATCCCACCTCCGCAACCAAAA
>JAZOON010000019.1:0-8579 GCA_045655045.1 Eubacteriales bacterium
CTGGAAAAGTACCTTCGCTACGTTGGCTACGACGTTAAGAGAGTAATGAATATCACCGACGTGGGACACCTGTCAAGCGACGCGGACACGGGTGAGGATAAGATGCTTAAGGGCGCGAAGCGCGAGAAGAAGACGGTAATGCAGATAGCCGAGTTTTACACCAACGCCTTTTTCGAGGACTGCAAAAAGCTCAACATCAAAACTCCCGACGTGGTTGCGCCCGCAACGTCGTGCATCGACGAATTTATAAAGGTCATTTCGTCGCTCATAGAAAAAGGCTTTGCTTACGAAGCGGGCGGAAATATCTATTTCGATACCTCAAAGCTCAATCAGTACTATATTTTCAACGACTTCCGCGAAGAGGACCTTGAGGTCGGCGTAAGAGAAGGCGTCGAGGAGGACGGAAACAAGAAAAACAAGGCGGATTTCGTGCTTTGGTTTACCAAATCCAAGTTCGACGACCAGGAGCTGAAATGGGACAGCCCTTGGGGTATTGGATATCCCGGTTGGCATATCGAATGCTCCTGTATCAGTATGAAGCATCTTGGCGAGAAACTGGATATTCACTGCGGCGGTATTGACAACGCCTTCCCCCACCACACCAACGAGATAGCGCAGAGCGAGGCGTACGTCGGACACAAGTGGTGTAACTATTGGTTTCACGTGCATCACCTGAATACAAATTCGGGTAAAATGAGCAAGTCAAAGGGCGAATTTCTCACCGTTTCCCTGCTTGAAGAAAAGGGATACGATCCGCTGGTTTACAGACTTTTCTGCTTGCAGTCGCACTACCGCAAGTCCTTGGTGTTCTCCTACGAAAACCTTGACAACGCGGCTATTGCTTACAACAAAACGGTTGCGCGTCTCGTTTCTCTTCTCAAGGAGGACGCGGGAGAGGTAGACGGTGCGGCATTCGACGAGTACAAGGCAAAATTCTGCGCCGCGCTCGACAACGATATGAACACGGCTCTCGGAGTTACCGCGATATACGACGTGCTTAAGGCAAAGACCACCCCCGCGACAAAGCTCGCTCTTATAGAGGATTTCGACAGAGTTCTCGGACTTGACCTCGTCCCCGCGGCAAGAAAACAGCTTGACGCGGAGAAGGCGGCGGAAGAGGAAGCGGCAAACGATCCCTTTATCAGAGAAATAGAAGAGCTTATCAAGCAAAGAGCCGACGCTAAAAAGGCTAAGGATTACGCTCGCGCGGACGCTATCCGCGCAGAGCTTTCCGCCAAGGGAGTAACTCTTATCGACACTCCCCAGGGAACAAAATACACGTTCTGACAAAAAACAAAAAAGAGCAAGAACAGAAGGAAAAATCCTTTCGTTCTTGCTCTTTTCTTATGCTGATATATTTTCTATTCAACACCAAACAAATTAAGTGCTTCCCTCGCGGCGTTTTGCTCGGCTTCACGCTTGGAATTTCCCTTGCCGTGACCGATAACGTTTGAGTTGAGCCTTACCTCGACCTCAAATATCTTTGCGTGATCAGGTCCGCTCTCTCCGACGACCTTATAAGTCGGCGTTGCTCCGTCGCTTACCTGCGTAAGCTGTTGAAGCTCGGTTTTCGCGTCTGCGTGAAGCATATTAGGACCGTGCGCTATTGCGTCCTTAATTATGGGAAGCAGAAAGTCTCTGACCTTATCAAGTCCGTCTGCCCCCGCGTCTATATAGATAGCCGCAAGCAACGCTTCAAACGCGTCCTCAAGTATCGACTGACGGTACCTGTTCTTTTCCTCGCCGTTACCGAGATACAAATAATCCCCAAGCGATATTTTTCCGGCGTATCTCGCGAGAGACTGCGACTGCACGAGCGCGGCGCGAATATGCGTAAGGTCACCCTCGGGCAGCTCACCGAATTTTTTAAAAAGATATTCGCTTACAACGATGGACAGAACCGAGTCGCCCAAAAATTCAAGTCTTTCGTTACATTCCGCTTCAAGCCTTTTGCTTTTAAGCTCGTGCGCGTAAGAGGAATGCGTGAGCGCTTCCTTGAGCGTATCCTTATTCTTGAACGTGTACCCTATAGCGCGCTCAAGCGTTTCAACGTCCGTTCTTTGCATCTTTATTCACCACAGACCTCAGCCGTGCCTTTCTTTCTTAGTTAAGAGCCTTTATATAATGCTCTCTTTTATTACTTCTATCTCTTCAAGAGCCCTTTGCGCCAGCTTTTCGTACTTGGCTATCTTTCCGCCCTTTACCCTTTCGGGGAGCGATTCAATAATTCCGAAATTTGCGTTCATAGGAACGAACGCGCCGCTTCCGCCTTCGCTGACGTAGCTTGCCATAGCTCCTATCATCGTTTTACGAGAAAATACGACGTCTTCCTCTCCAAGTATTGAGCGCGCCGCGTTAAGTCCCGCAACAAATCCCGAGCCCGCAGATTCGATATATCCCTCAACGCCCGTCATCTGTCCCGCAAAGTATATCCACGGGTGGCTCTTCAGCCTGTACGTCGCGTCAAGCTTCTCGGGAGAATTTATATACGTATTTCTGTGCATTACGCCGTAACGCAGAAATTGAGCGTTCTCAAGCGCGGGTATCATTCTGAAAACACGTCTTTGTTCGGGGAACGTCAGATGAGTCTGAAATCCCACGAGGTTATACATAGTGCCTTCACTGTTTTCCTTTCGGAGCTGCACGACAGCGTGCGATTTCTCACCCGTTCTCTTATCCACAAGTCCGACAGGCTTCAACGGTCCGAAAAGCAAGGTATCCTTACCGCGCTTTGCCATAACCTCAACGGGCATACAGCCTTCAAAAACCTTGAGTCCTTTCTGCGACTCGCGGTCAAATTCCTTAAGCTGCGCTTCTTGTGCCTCAACGAGCGCCTGCCAGAAGGCTTCGTACTGCTCTCTGCTCATAGGACAGTTTATATAATCAGCGTCGCCCTTATCGTAACGCGAAGCAAAAAACGCAACGTCCATATTTATGCTCTCCGCGTCAACTATGGGCGCGGCGGCATCAAAGAAATGAAGTCCCTCACCCACAAGCTCGCGGCTTATATATTCCGCAAACGCGTCCGACGTAAGAGGTCCCGTTGCGATAACGGTCGTCTCTCCGTCCTCGACCTCGGTCATTTCCTTTGAAATAACGGTAATATTCGGATGGCTTTTTATTTTTTCGGTAATATAAGCGGAAAACCTGTCTCTGTCCACAGCAAGCGCCGAGCCTGCGGGAACTCTCGTCGCGTCCGCCGCCTCCATAATAAGCGAGCCCATACGGCGAAGCTCCTCCTTGAGCAGTCCGACCGCGACCGTTACGCTATCGGAACGCAGAGAGTTTGAGCAAACCAGCTCCGCAAAGCCGTCCGCGTGGTGCGCGGGAGTGAATTTTTGCGGCTTCATCTCGTAAAGCTCAACCTTCACTCCGCGCTTTGCCGCTTGCCAAGCCGCCTCGCAGCCAGCAAGTCCCGCTCCGTATACCTTCAATACCTTTTGCATCATTATTTTGCCGTTTTACTGTCAAGGGATTTTTTAAATCCGCAGTCCTTGGAACGGCAAGCAAGCACGGGCTGTCCCTTCTTTCTCATGAGCATATCTCCGCACTCGGGGCATTTCTCATTTGTAGGAAGATCCCACGATGAAAAATCACACTCGGGATACTTTTCACAGCTGTAAAATACGGTCTTATTTCGTCCGGTTTTCATAATTACCTTTGATCCGCACTTAGGACAGTCAACGCCTATATCTTTCGTCTTCTGCTTGGTAAAGCTGCATTCAGGGTAGCGTACGCACGCGAAGAACGAGCCGTAGCGTCCCGTTCTCTGAACCATATCGGAGCCGCACTTTTCACACTTGAAGTCAGCAATTATCTGCTTCTTCTCCTCCGTCTTACCTTCCTCGTTGACCTCTTTTTCCTTAACGAGGGGCTTTGTGTTCTTACACTGAGGATAGCCCGGGCACGCGGCGAACTTTCCGTAGCGTCCGTTCTTTATTATCATCTTTCTGCCGCACTTGTCGCAGATGATATCCGTTTCCTCAACGGGTATCTCAAGCTCCTCGCCGAGCATCTTCTCGTTAGCATTTTCAAGCTCGACCTCAAAGTCGCGCCAGAAGTCCGAAAGCACCGAGTTCATCGTGATACCGCCGTTTTCAATGCTGTCGAGTCTGTTCTCCATCTGCGCCGTGAACGCATAGTCAACTATATCGGGGAAGCTGTCCTTCATAAGCTTATTGGTAAGCTCGCCCGTAGGCGTGGGAACTAACGACTTGCCCTCTCTCTTGACGTAGTTTCTCGCAATGATGGTGGTGATAATGGTAGCGAAGGTACTCGGACGACCGATTCCCTTCTCCTCGAGGAATTTAATAAGAGACGCATCGTTATATCTTGCGGGGGGCTCGGTGAAGTGCTTTGCGGACTCGGTATCCACAAGTCCTACACGCTGTCCCTCCTTTACGTCGGGAAGCCTTATATTCTTCTGCTCACTCACCTCGTCAGCCGCGCGGCGCGTGTCGTCCTCGCTCTCCTCATAAACAGCCATATACCCTTGGAAATCAACCGTGTATCCGCTCGTTCTGAATACGTATCCCGCGGACTCAAAGTCGGCAGTGACTGTAGACAGCGAAGCGGACTCCATCTGGCTCGCGATAAATCTCTCCCAGATAAGCTTGTAAAGCTTGAACTGATCTGCCGTGACGTATTTTCTTATCTTTGCGGGCTCAAGGTCAACTCTCGACGGACGTATAGCCTCGTGCGCGTCCTGAGTTCCCGCCTTTGCCTTATAGCTTCTGGGCGTTTTGGGAGAATAGCTTGCGCCGTACTTTCCGTTGATATACTCCTTTGCCTCCTCCTGCGCCTGAGCCGAAACTCTTTGCGAGTCGGTACGCATATAGGTAATAAGACCCTGTACGCCGCCGTTTTCCGCGCCTACGTTGATACCCTCGTAAAGCTCCTGCGCAATACGCATTATGCGCTGTGACTGAAATCCGAGCTTCTTAGCCGCCTCCTGCTGCATGGTTGACGTGGTAAATGGGGGCGCGGGAAGCTTCTTCTTATTGGATTTGCGGATAGCCGCTACCTTAAACTCGCCCTTTCTTACAGCCTCGACGATCTTCATAGCGTCAGCCTCGCAAGAGAGCTTCTTCTTACCGTTCTTATCTCCAAAGAAGCGAACTGTAAACTGCTGTCCGTCGTCAACCGTCAGGATAGCGTCAACCGTCCAATACTCAACGGGCACGAAGCTTCTTATCTCCTCTTCCCTCTCCACGATTATTCTCGTAGCGACGGATTGAACGCGTCCTGCTGAAAGTCCGCTCCTGACATTCTTCCAGAGAAACGGAGAGAGCTTATATCCAACTATTCTGTCAAGTATTCTTCTCGCCTGCTGGGAGTTCACGAGATCCATATCGACGTTTCTCGGCTCTTTTATCGCCGCCTTGACTGCCGTTTTGGTTATCTCGTTGAAGGTGACGCGAAGCGTCTTTTCAACGGGTATACCGAGAGCCGTCGCCAAATGCCACGATATAGCCTCTCCCTCGCGGTCAGGGTCGGTTGCAAGAAATACTTTTCCCGCATTCTTCGCTTCCTTCTTTATCTCCTTGATAAGGTCACCCTTACCTCTTATGTTTATATAATGCGCCTCAAAGCCGTTTTCTATGTCTACTCCAAGCTTACTTTTGGGAAGGTCTCTTACGTGTCCCTTGGACGCGATGACCTTGTAGTTTGAGCCAAGATAACCCTTTATAGTCGACGCCTTGGAGGGTGACTCCACGATAACAAGATTTGCCATTTATTTTCTTCCTTTCATTTATATCTTTTTGTAAGCTCCGCCGGGCAGCGAAGCAATAAGTCCGTTTATCTCAAGCATTGTAAGTGCCGTCATAAGCTCGTATACGGGAATGCCGCAGGACGCAAGAGCGTCTGCCGTAAACGCTCCGTCGGGGAGCGCGTCGTATACCTTCCTTGTGGAAGCGTCAAGCGTATCGGTATTTTTGGGAGCCTCTGCCTTCTCCTTTACGACAGGCTTCGGCGGTGCTTTATTGACACGCGTCTCGCTCGGCTCGACCTCAGTTTTTTCATATCCAACCGTATCGCTCACCGTTCCGACTCCGTATTTTTCTACTGCGCGGCAGTTGAAATCGGAGCTTTTCTTCGCCCTTGCGTAAGCTCTCATATCAAACGTGTCGTGATAGAGAAACTCGTAATAACTGAGAACGTCCTCTGCCGAAAGAGCAACGTATGCTCCGTTTTTGATAAGCTCGTTAGGTCCGTCGGAATTGATTTCGTTCACCTTACCGGGTAAAGCAAAGAGCTGCCTTCCCTGCTCGATAGCGCGCGTCGCGGTTATCAGCGCGCCGCTTCCCTTTGCGCCCTCAATGACTATTACGCCCTGACAAAGTCCGCTTATTATGCGGTTACGCTTGGGAAAGTTGTAGCCGCGCGGCTCTTCATCGGGCGGAAATTCGGTGATTATCGCGCCGCTGGAGCGTATAGCCTTTGCCAATGACGTGTGCGCCTTGGGATATACTCTGCTTATCCCACAGCCAAGCACCGCAACGGTAGCTCCGCCGCCCTCTATTGCTCCGCACGCGCTTACACCGTCAATACCGAGCGCCATTCCGCTTACTACGCACGCGCCCGCCGCAGCAAGCTCGTAAGATATTTTATACGCAGAACGCATTCCGTATTCACTCATTTTTCTCGTGCCTACGATACCTATGCAGAGCATAGAATTAAAATCGGGCATTTTTCCCTTGCAATAAAGCAATACGGGCGGATCCTCTATAGCCTTGAGCCGCTCGGGATATTTTTTGTTTCCGTAGTCTATTATTTCAACTCTTTCCGTCTTGCAGTATTTGATAATACCGTAAGCGTCGGTAAGAGATTTATCGCAAAGCTTTTTCTTGGTGTCCTCTTTGAGGCGAAGCTGCTCTATCTCCTCCTCGGTCATTCTGTATATCTCGTAAGGATCGGAAATACTGCCTATGAGCCGTCCGAACTCCTTAGACTCAACTCCGAGTCGGCAGGAAAGCCACACCCAATAAAGATTGTTTTCGTCTCTCATAAATTCCCCCGCTTACCTTGCCTTAACTGTCTCCCATATGCATATAGCCGCCGCAGCCGCCGCGTTGAGCGACTCCGCGTCCTCGCGCATAGGAATGATCACCGATGCCGTACAAGCCTCGACCGTCGATCTTGACAGACCGTGCCCCTCGTTTCCTATAACAAAGCAGTCTCCCTCGCAAAGCGGCGCATCGCCTATATCAACGGACGACGAGCTAAGCGCCGTCGCGTAAACGCGTCTGCCCTCGCTTCTCAATTCCGCTATAAGCTCACCCAGCTCTGCCGCGGGAACGCTTACCGTTCTTTGCCTGAAAAGCGCGCCCATAGCGGCTCTGACGGTCCTCTGATTGTATAAGTCCGCGCAGTCGTCCGTTATAACGAGCGTATCGATCCCAAGCGCGTAGCAGCTTCGTATCACCGTTCCGAGGTTACCGGGATCCCGCAAGGACTCCGCTATCAAAAGCCTTTCGCTTCTGCCGATAGCGTATTCCTGTCTGCTTTTATGTATATCGGGCATACGCGCGACGGTTATAACGCCCTCAGGGGAGCGCTCCTCACTTATCTTTTCAAAAACCGACTCGCTCACGGCTATCGCCTTCACGTCACGCGTGCTTTCGGCTTCAGTTATAAGCTCCTCTATCGCTCCCGTTGCGGGCGTGCGGTAGACGATATATTTCACGTCAATTCCCGAAAGAATTGCCTCTCTTAAAAGCTTTACTCCGTCAAAACGGAAAAGCCCCTCTCTGTTTCTCTGCTTCTTGTCGGCAAGTCCGCATACGAATTTTACAAGCGGATTTTGCCTTGAACTGATCATCTGCCGTTCCATACGCGGTCCTCCCTTCGTAACGCCTCATAAATAAAACCCCGTAGAAAAACGGGGTTTTATAGCTCTGATTAGAGAGCTGCTTTTGACTTTTGTGCAAGTGCCGCAAAAGCTTCCTTGTCGGATACTGCAAGCTCTGCGAGCATCTTACGGTTGAGGTCGATGCCTGCGAGCTTAAGTCCGTGCATAAACGTAGAATAGTTCATGCCGTTTACCTTTGCCTGCGCGGATATACGAGCGATCCACAGTCTGCGGAAATCTCTCTTCTTCATCTTTCTGCCTGCAAAAGCATAGTTTCCGCTCTTCATAACGGCTTGCTTAGCCATCTTGAAGTGCTTGGACTTTGCGCCCCAGTAACCCTTTGCAGCCTTAAGAACTTTATTTCTTCTCTTGCGCGTCATCATAGCGCCTTTAATTCTTGCCATTTTTTATTTCCTCCTCTGTCGATCCTGATTATTTCTGAATAAGTGTTCTGATGTTTGCGGTCATTGCGTCGCTGAGAATAGCGCTCTGACGAAGATGTCTCTTTCTCTTTGCGGTCTTAAGACCCGTGTTGTGTCTGTGATGGCAGTGACCCATCTTTACCTTACCGGAAGCGGTAACAGAAAATCTCTTGGCAGATGCCTTATGTGTCTTTACTTTTCCCATTTTTATTTTCTCCTTTTTTGTTTGGAATTTGATTTATCATAAAATGCGTAGTGCACGCGCACATTCGCGTTTACGAACGAAATTATTTATTTTTAAGGGG
>JAZOON010000020.1:0-4233 GCA_045655045.1 Eubacteriales bacterium
TGGACTTTTTCGGTCTTGCCAAATGTGACAGCCCCTTTTCACATATTATGTGTTATATATCGTATTTTGCAAGTATCTCGCTGGGAGTCTTTTTCAAAAGCGACGTTATCGGCAGCGTTCCGAAGAACAGGCAGATGAAATACAGTATCAAAAGCACCGCCGCCGCCATCCATACGGGGTAGAAGAATACCGCCGACATCATAGACGACATACTAAGGCATCCGAAAATAAACGCGCTGGTCACCGCATAACCGATAAGCACGGTAAGCGTGGTCATAAGCAAGGCTTCCATAAAGAACTTGAAAATGAGGTTTTTCTTGGAAACTCCTATCGCTCTGTAAATTCCGACCTCTTTTATTCTGCTCAGCAAGGACGAGCGCATAATGAAATACATACAAACGCTTAGCACCGCGATTATCACTATCATCGTGATAATTCCCGTGATTATACCCTCGGAATAATCCTTGATAAGCGTATCGAATATACTGTCGGGAGAAAGCACGGCGGGAGAATACTCGTCAGGCGCGGTAACGTACGAAAATTCTCTGTCAAGCCACTGCGCCGTTGCCCTCGGGTCGCTTGAGTGGATCACGGTATACACCGTCGGGGTGTTTCCGCCCGCAACCATGGCTATATCCATAGCTCCGTTTCCGCCAACTACGACCATTTCCTTGACGTATCCCGAGCTGACACCGCCAACCTCACCCGTGTTTGCGCTTTCGTGCGTCTCTCCGATCCTCTTGGTAAGCGTAACGTAGTCCTCATCTGATACGAAATACATACTGCTTATCTGCTGTGACGAATATATCTGATTGTTATACTCATCACTGTACTTATTAAACTCATCGTCTATCTTTTTATAGAGATCGCCGTCACTGTAGTTCCCGTCCCACTCGGGATACGCACCCGTTTTATTCTTTATCTGTACTGCCTCGTAAAGCATGCCGCCGTCTCGCATATAAATATATTTTACTTCTTCAATTCCCTTTTCGGCATACAGCCAGAGGTTGCGGTCGTTTCTTCCCTCAAACAAATATTTTTCTTCCAAGTACTCGTCTATATATTCATTGTAATATTCAAGATACTCGTAATATCCGTTTTTGCGAAGGTCCTCGACCTTTTCATATGAGTTCGGATCTTCCTCGTAAGACGGATAGATGTTTTTTGCCATAGCTTCAAAATATTCGTACGCTTCCAGCTTTTCAATTCCGTTTGCCGTGAGCCATTCCTCGTAGCTCGGAGCATACTTGATGACCTTAGCCACCTCAAGCTCTACTCCGTGTACGGTAACGGTATCGCCAAGCGCGGGAATATCGGATTTTCCGTCCTCCTTGTACCTGACAGCCAATATCGCCTTTCCCGCTTCAACGTCAAAGTCGCTATCCTTGCCAAGCATTACGTTGAGCCTCGTCGAGCCCATAATAAATCTCGCCATAGCTATCTCGGTAAGATACACAGCAGACTCGTTTGACTCAACAACACCCGCTATACGAAGACTTTGTCCGTTTACGTTCATTGACGCATTGGTAAGACCTATGAGGTCCTCATACTCGGAAATATATCCAAAAGAGGATTTTTCAAGCAGAGCATCCGCCACCTTCGAGGTCACGAGCATATCGTATTCCGAAAGTCCATCGCTCTTTCCCGCTACGGTCTTAAGTCCATCCGCAAGTGTCGTATCAAGATATACCGCGTTGGTTGTAAATCCGTCGCTGTAGTATTGATTGAACGACTCAAATGAGCCTACGGAAAATCTTACCGTGCTATCCCCCTGCGGAATTCCGTACGTAAGCCTTACGTAATCCACTCCGTTGGTGCTTTCTTCCATAGCCTCGAAGAGCTTGTCGGACGTTTTTTCGTCGGGCGTGTAAACGTAGAACACGTTATGGTTATAGGAATTTCTGACGTTTACAACGTCCCCTATCGACGTGCCGAATATCGCCGTCATAAGCACCATAACAGCCGCGAACATACACATACATGCGCGAAGTACCTTTTTGCCCCTCTTGGCTTTTTTGAAGTTTTCCTCATAACCGCTCTTTACAGCAGCCCAAAAGGTAAAAAGTCTGCCGTATCTGCTTCCCTGTATCGGAGTAAGCTCTGACATATCAACTCGGCTGTGAGATTTAGTTTTTTCCTCGCTTTGAACGTAAACGCCCTCTCTCAGCTTTACCTCGCTTGCTTCGTCAAGCACCTGAACCTTTGGCGTGTCAATACGAACGTAAAGCTTTCCGCCCTCGTTCACTATCTTAAGCTTAATTGGCGTTTCAGGCGCATCGCCGTAAAACTCTATGCTTGTGTTTTCGTCCGACATCTCGCTCTTCTGAAGCTCGCCAAGGTAAATGTCGTTCTTACCTCTTGCAGAAAATCCGTCGGCGCTGTCATTGTTGCGTATATTAACGACCTTTCCATCGGAAAGCTCGATGACCGTGTCGCAATAGTAATCGACGAGATTTGACTCGTGCGTGACGAGCAGAACAAGTCTGTCGCGTGAGATCTGCTTGAGCAGATCCATTATCATAACAGTGTTCGCCTCGTCAAGGTTACCCGTAGGCTCGTCGGCAAGGATTATGCTCGGATTTTTGACTATAGCTCTTGCTATGGCTATCCTCTGCTGCTGACCGCCCGACAGCGTATCGGGGGTTCTGCCCGCGTAGTTGACCATATCGACGTTGGCAAGCGCGGCGTTCACTCTCTTTTGCAGTATCTCAGGATCGTTTATACCGCAAAGGCGTAGCGCGCTCGCTATATTTTCAAAGCAGGTCTGAGCCTTATTCAGATTATAATTCTGGAAAATATAACCTACGTATTTATTTCTTATAACGTCGGCATCGCCGCCTACGTCGTTTCCGTCGATAGTAAGACTTCCGCTTTCAAAGCTGTCAAGTCCGCCTATAACGTTAAGAAGAGTGGTCTTTCCGCATCCGCTCTTGCCGAATATAGCGACCATTCCGCTCTTGGGCATCTCAAGGCTTACGTCGTTTATTACGTGTATCTGATTTTGTTTTCCCTTGTTAAAAAACTTATTAAGTCCTTGTATCTTAATCATTTGCAGAGCCTCCCTTCAAGGATTTTCTTACGCTCGTTCCAAAGAGCTTGCGTATCTGCTTATGCGTAATTCTTACGGTCAGCAGCAAAAGTCCCACGAATATCGCCGCATACTGCCATGCATACAAATACATGAACGCTCCGTTTACTGCGGGTACGGTACAAACCAGCACCGACATAAGTATTACGAACAGGTACGCGGGTATCAAAGCGATAAGCATTCGTACGTACATTGCCGTTTTAACGACCTTAACGGGAATACCCATCGACCGCATTATTGCCATATCTCCCTTAAACGCGCCGACGGTACGGCTGGAGCAGAGGTTGATAAAGAAAGCGAGGAAGAGAATGGAGATAGCCCACAGAAACGCCATCATTACAGGAGAAAGCATTTCTCCTATAATCTGGTCGGTCGAGGGAGTATACGTCGTATCGGAAAGCACGGCTATATATGCGTCCTCACGAAGCTCTGCGATAGCGGCGGCAGCAGCCTTATCGTTCTCAAAGAACAACGACGTCTGAGCATACGCGCCGTCAAGCGTATTTTCCATTATTTCCGTAAGCAGGGACGGATGAATAGCAACGGATGCGTTTTCCGAATAGTGCATCATTCTGCCGCCATCGAAGGCAGGTCCTTCTGCTGCAAGCTGCTCCTTGGCGAAAACCTCCGAAAAATGAAGCCTCTTCTCCATGCCTGAGCCGTAATCGAAATAATTACAGTCAAATCTTATATTGAGCTTAAAGCTATCCATTGACGCCGTCTTTTTGTAGCTCGTATCGTAAATATACAGCTTGCCATCCTCGACCTCGTACGACGGAATAACGTTATGAAAGCTCCAATTCTGACCCGCCATATTCTCGTTTGAATATGCGTCCATATTTATGTAAGGCGTTCCGTTGTTATACATATAGTATATCGCCGTTGCGTCCTTGAAGCCCTCCTCTGAGAATACGCATACGGGCTCGATATTGTTATCCGCATAGTAGCAAATTCCCACGATCTTCAGCTTCATTTTTCCCTGATTGCCGTAATATACGTATCCGAAGTCCTGAGCGCGATCCCCAAACGTTTTCTTGTAGGAAAGCGGAAGCTTCAGCATTACCTCACCCGCTTTTTCTGGCAATGAACCGATAAGTCCCTTGGTTTCCCCCGGCATATAAGTCACGGATAAGTCCTCGGATTCG
>JAZOON010000021.1:0-3682 GCA_045655045.1 Eubacteriales bacterium
ACATGGATTATAGTTTGAAAGAGGTCGCAGGCAGAATCAAGGCCCTGCGCGAGGCGAAGGGCTACACCCCCGAGGAGCTGGCCAAGCTCGCAGGCGTGACCCCTTCGGAGTACACCCTTCTTGAGGAGGGTGAGACCGACTTCAGCTTTACCTTTATTTATAAGTGCGCCAAGGCTTGCGGCGTTGAGGTGGTTGACCTTCTCGAGGGAAGAAGCACCACGCTTACGTCCTTTGCAATAACGAGAAAGGGAGAGGGACTGAAGATACTCAAGCAGCACGGCGTTGAATATAACAACCTCGCTCCCAAGTTCAAGGACAAGCTCGCTGAGCCGTTCCTTGTAAAATTCCCTTATCTTGCAGAAGAGCAGAACGCGCCTATGAAGCTCAACTCACACAACGGTCAGGAGTTTGACGTTATCGTCAAGGGTTCGCTTAAGGTACAGGTAGGAAACCACGTGGACGTTCTCCACGAGGGAGACTCTATATTCTATAACAGCCTTATTCCTCACGGTATGATAGCTGTAAGCGAGGGCGGCTGTGAGTTCCACGCTGTCGTGCTTAACCCGCAGGACGGTCAGGTGAGCGAGGCGTATCCCGAGGCTCCGTACGTAGCGGCTAAGGCGGTCGAAAAGGACGTGACGGCGGCAACTACCGTTGCGGATGATTTCATCGAGTCGTCTTACGACGAAAACGGCGTATTCAACGGCATCTCCTTCAAAAACAACGATAAATTCAACTTTGCTTTCGACTGCGTTGACGCGATAGCAAAGAAAACTCCCGATAAGCTTGCGATGCAGTGGGTCGCAAACGATAAGAGCGACCGCAAATTCACGTTTGGCGATATGAAAAAGTATTCCGCTAAGACGGCAAACTACTTTGAGTCTCTCGGCATTCAGAAGGGTGACACGGTAATGCTCGTCCTCAAGCGCCATTATCAGTTCTGGTTCTGTATGCTCGCGCTTCACAAGATAGGAGCTATAGCTATTCCCGCGACTAATCAGCTTGTTGAGCACGATTTTGCGTACAGATATAAGGCGGCAAGAGTCAAGGCTATCGTGTGTACCGCTGACGGCGACGTATCGACCGAGGCGGAAAAGGCTGCCGCGGAATTCCCGGGAATGCTTAAGATAATGGTTGGCGGCAGAAGAGACGGCTGGAACGACTTTAACGTGGAAATGGAGCGCTTCAGCACTCACTATTACCGTACCGAGGATACCCCTTGCGGTAACGATCCTATGCTTATGCTCTTTACGTCGGGAACTACGGGATACCCCCGTATCGCGACGCACTCCTATAAGTACGCTCTCGGTCATTATCCCACCGCGAAGCATTGGCATAACGTAAATCCCGACGGACTGCACTTCACCATATCCGATACGGGTTGGGGTAAGGCTCTCTGGGGTAAGCTTTACGGACAGTGGCTCTGTGAGGCGGCAATATTCACCTATGACTTTGACCGCTTCCGCTCGGAGGATATTCTTCCTATGTTCAAGAAATACGGCATAACCACCTTCTGCGCGCCGCCTACTATGTACCGCTTCTTCATCAAAGAGGATCTGTCGAAGTATGACCTTTCTTCTATCGAGTACGCAACGACGGCGGGAGAGGCACTCAACCCCGAGGTGTTTAATCAGTTCAAGAAGGCTACGGGACTTACAATTATGGAAGGCTTCGGACAGACGGAAACGACGCTGTCTATCGCAAATTTCGTAGGCTCTACGCCCAAGATCGGCTCGATGGGTAAGCCCAGTCCTCTTTATGACGTTGTGGTTCTTGATCCCGACGGAAACGAATGTAAGACGGGTGACACGGGTGAGATCTGTATCCGCACCAAGGATGGCGTTCCTTGCGGACTCTTTATCGGCTACTATCTTGACGAAGAAAAGACTAACGACGTTTGGCACGACGGATACTATCATACCGGTGACACCGCAACTATGGACGAGGACGGATACCTGTGGTACGTCGGACGTATCGACGACGTCATCAAGTCCTCTGGCTACCGCATAGGTCCGTTTGAGATCGAAAGCGTTATAATGGAGCTTCCTTACGTCCTTGAGTGCGCTATCACTCCCGTACCCGACGAGGTGCGCGGACAGATAGTCAAGGCGACTATAGTTCTCGTAAAGGGAACGGTTGGCACGGACGACCTTAAAAAGGAGATCCAGGAGTACGTCAAGACGCACACAGCGCCTTATAAGTACCCGAGAATAGTTGAATTCGTAGACGAGCTTCCCAAGACCATAAGCGGTAAGGTAAGACGCGTTGAGATACGAAAGAACGACTTGGAAAAAATGAAGAAATAAAAAGATAAGGCGGCGGAAATAAAATTCCGCCGCTTTTGCATAAATGTTACCTATCGCGAAGACGCAGATGAACGGGAAATAAAAAAGGCACAACCGAAACCGTACTCGCGCGATTTATATCATGAGATTGATATTCCGCGAATCCGTATTACCGTTGTGCGTGATGCTGTGGAGTTGGTGCCGCCGACAGCCTATGTATTATACTCCAAAAATGAGAATTTGTAAATATCCATTTTAGACGATTTTTTGTCGAAATTTTCGTTAAAAAAGATACACAATAGAAAAAAATACTAAAAAATGCGTTTTTTTTGTGAGTTTTAACCCATTTGATGCGGCTGATGTCGCTGTAATGTCGTAGCAACGCGGATTGTAAACAATTTTTTACGCAGAGCTTTTAAATTGGTTTTTTTCATTCTCGAATGCGGGCAAAAATAAAAAAATGAAAAAATTTTGAAAAGCCCTTGACAAAAGGGAAATAGTGTGGTAGAATATGTGAGCAAAAAGAAGAAGAGTCTCCACTCTCACCGTGCCGCACAGGCGAGTACGGTTTGATAACACCAATCACCCGAGTAGCATCAGTGGCGCTCGGATTGTGTCGTGCGGAGATTTTGCTTCGCGCGATTTTTTTCGCCCTGTAAAGGGTAGTTTTGGAGGTGTTTCAACATTAGCGCAAAAGAAATGATGATCAACGAAGAGATCAGGTTCAAGGAGGTCAGAGTCGTCGGTGTTGACGGCGAGGCGGTTGGTATAATGTCGTCTGACGCTGCCTTGAAGCTCGCTTACGATCAGGGCTACGACCTTGTTTTGATGGCTCCGCAGGCTCAGCCGCCTGTTTGCCGTATCATGGACTACGGTAAGTTCCGCTTTGAGAGAGACAAAAAGGAAAAGGAAGCCAAGAAAAAGCAGCAGACAGTCGAGCTTAAGGAAATACAGCTCTCTTGCAGAATTGATACTCACGATTTTGAAACTAAGGCTCGCCACGCTCAGAAATTTCTTGAGTCGGGCAATAAGGTCAGAGTCGTTATGCGCTTTAAGGGACGTGAGATGAGTCACGTCGGAATCGGTCAGGAGATAATGAAAAAGTTTCAGGACAGCTGCAGCGAGCTTGGAAGCGTTGATAAAGCGCCCGTGCTTGACGGCAGAATAATGAGTATGGTCATCTCTCCCGTAAAGACCAAGTAATTTACGCTCGTATATGCGCAAGCGCGCATTATGATAAAGGCGCAAGTCGCCACAGATTTGATTATTTAAAAAGGAGAAAATAAAAATGGGAAAAGTAAAGACACATAAGGCATCGGCTAAAAGATTTTCTGTTACCGCTTCCGGTAAGGTAAAGATGGGTCACTGCCATCACAGACACAACACGGGTCTTAAGA
>JAZOON010000022.1:0-5131 GCA_045655045.1 Eubacteriales bacterium
TTACATCCTACGTTGACCTTCATAAGTTGACCGTCCTTTCACTAAAAAATCTGTTTTGGGGCAAGCTCCCCCTATATTATACCTCTCGCCTTTAAGGAATTTTCCACTATTGACCGCTCGTCAAATGGGTGAATTCCGAGAGCGTTTATTTCGTATTTTTCGTGTCCCTTCCCCGCAAGGAGGATAATATCCCCTGCGGCGGCTATTCCTACGGCATATTCGATAGCCCGCCGTCTGGAGACTATCACCGTATATTCCTTTTCTTTATCTATTCCTTTAAGGATATCGTTTATTATGCTTTGAGGCTCTTCGCTTCGGGGATTGTCGCTCGTAACTATTACGAAGTCAGCAAGCCTTGACGCGATACTCGCCATCTGACGTCTTTTCCCTCTGTCACGGTCACCGCCGCAGCCGAAAAGAAGTATAACTCTTCCCCGTCCTTCTCTGAAGCTCCTTACGCTTTTGAGCGCGCATTCAAGCGCGTCGGGCGTATGGGCGTAATCGACGAAAACACCGAAGGGACAATTCTCCCCCGTTATCCGTTCCATTCGTCCCGCCGCTCCGAAAAAGCGAGCAAGCCCCCTGACCACGGCACAAGGCTGGATTCCCATATCCAACGCGACCGTAGCGGCGAGTTGGGTATTGGTCACCGAAAAATCTCCCGATGCCCCGGTCTTGATTTCATATTCCTCATCCTTATACCGAAGCTTATACCGACAGCCGAGAGCACCGCATTCGACGTCCGAGGCTACCGTGTCGCCCACCGTTCGAGAAGCGCGCAAAGCCCCCCTATACGTGCGACACAGCCTTTTTCCGTACTCGTCGTCAAAATTAACGACTGCGCGTCGGCTCTGTCCGAAAAGCTTGGATTTCTGTCTGAAGTATTCCTCCATATCACCGTGAAAATCAAGATGATCTCTCGTGAGATTGGTGAACACTCCGTACTCAAATTCAATTGCATCCGTCCTTCCAAAGGCGAGCGCGTGAGAGCTTACCTCCATAGCCACGTGGGTGATCCCCATATCAGCCATACGGCGCAAAACGGCATAAAGGTCCTTATGCTCGGGAGTTGTAAGCGTTTTCCCCTCAAAGGGCAAAGCTACCCCATCCGCAAAGCACCCCAGAGTTCCGATAACTCCCACTCTGTACCCCGCCTCGCGCAAGACACAGTCAAGCGCCATACAGGTAGAGGTCTTTCCGTTAGTTCCCGTAACTCCTATTATTTTCAACCTATCGGTTGGCTTACCGTACTGTAGATTATAGAGCAGAGCCGCACATCTTGAGGTGTTATCAACTTTAATAATTGCGGCACCACCCACACACCATTCACGCACCTGCTCGGCAACTATAACCACAGCACCATTGTTTACAGCATCCTGTACGTAGTCGTGACCATTCCTATTATGTCCGCCAAGGCAGATAAACATACATCCGTCAGCCTCTCTGGAATCGGTCACTATATCCTTAAATTCTAAACTTTTATATTCCTCGGGACACTCGATCCCAATTTTCTGAAGGACGTTACCCAAACGCATACGAGCCTCGCCGTAATTTATTGTTTAAACGTCCCTTTTAGTGTTAATCGTCTCTGTAATTCGGCGGTTGGTCGGCGTCTGCCGAGAAGATGAGAGTTATAACCTCTCCCTTAGCCACCTTCGTGCCCGCCGCCACGTTCTGGCTCACCACCTTGAGGTCCTTACCCGTAAGGTGGCTTGGATTTCCGACTATTTTAATATTAAGACCTTGGTTTATAAGCATAGCATTTGCCTGAGCCGCCGTCTTTCCAACGAGGTTTGGAACGGTAGCGTTCTCCTCCACCAGGGAAGCATCGGTGTAAAGATAGACCGTACCGCCACTGTTTTTCTCAACGTACGAGCCGCCCGCAGGCTTCTGCGCGGAAACCGTATTCCCGTTTCCAACGACTACGCACCTGAGTCCTTTTTCCTCGATAGCCTCCTGAGCGCGGCTTATCGACCACGACCTGTAGCTACCGACCTTTATTCTCAGCCTTTCAAGCTCCGCGTCGGTATATTTCGCCGCCACTCCAAGCTGAGGAAGTATGTTTTCAAGCGCATCCGAAACGTAAGGCGCGGCAACCGTACTACCGTAAAGCACGCCCTTCGTAGGCTCGTCAACTATTATTATTATCGCAACCTGCGGATCATCCGCGGGAGCATAGGCAACGGTCGAGCATATATAATCCTCACTGACCTTAAACTCGTCAGGCTCGCCCGTATATTTACAAACGCTGCAAACGAATACGCTTCGTCCGTCAACCGACCCAGGCTCTGCAGTATATCCGCAGCGCGGACACTCTCTTTCCTTTTTCTCGGACGTACCCGTTTTCGCAGCTACTCGGTATCCCGCAACGTAAGCGTTTTTAGCTCCGCCGTCTCCCGAAACACCCTCTTCAAGTATCTTCGATAAGGTCTTACAAACGTCCTCGCTGACAGTAGCTCTCTTGACCTCGGAATCGTGACTGTAGATAACGTTACCCGAACGGTCAGTTACCTTTTCCACGATGTAGGGCGTAAGAAGCTCACCGCCGTTCGCCACGGCGGATACCGCCGTTATATGCTGAATGGGGGTGACGTTGAAGTTCTGACCGAAGGCGTAGATAGCCAAATCAAGCTCAGTCATCTCGGAATTGAATATTCCGTTTCCCTCGCCGGGCAGGTCAACACCCGTCCTTTCGTAGTATCCGAACGACTCAACGTACTTTTGAAAATCGGATATTCCAACGCGCAAACCAAGCGTCATAAACCACTCGTTGCACGATTGCTGAAGTCCCTCCGCAAACATAAGCGGTCCGTGTCCCTGAACCTTATGACAGTGGATATTTATTCCAAGCACGTTCTTGTGACCGTCGCAGACTATGCTCTCCGAAAGGCTTACCTTTCCCTCCTCAAGCGACATCGCCGAGGTTATTATCTTAAAGGTAGAACCCGGGATATAGCTCTCAGCCACAGCCTTGTTCGACCACGTATTCGTAAGGACACTGGACAGAAGCGCGTTATATTCGTCGCTTCCAACAGTAAGTCCGCATTTATCAATTATTCTCTGTGACTCACCGTTAAGCTCCCAAGGCTCGTTGAGGTCAAAGGGAGACGAGGTCGCCATAGCAAGTATCGCGCCCGTATTTACGTCCATAACTATTCCGCACGCGCGGTTTTCAACGTTATGGTCCTCAACTGTTCTCGCCAGCTGCTCCTCAAGATACCCCTGAACGCTTGCGTCAATGGTAGTGGTGAGGTCGTAGCCGTCTATCGCGTCAATATAGCTTGAATACTCGTACGGCATCTCGTTTCCGTAAGAGTCTCTTGCCTTTATATAGTATCCGTCAATACCCTTAAGATACTCGTTGTACTGATATTCAAGTCCGTAAAGTCCGACGCCGTCACTGCTCGTAAAGCCTATCATATGCGCTCCGAGCGTGTCACCGGGATAATATCTCGTGCTTTGCGCCTCAAGATAGACCATATCCTCAAGAGCTTCTCTTTCGATAAACTCTCTCACCTTGTCGGCTGTTTCCTCCTCGACCTTTCTCATTATGGTACGGTCGAGATATTTTGTATATCCCGTCGCTTGCTTGTATACGTCGTCAAAGCTGACTCCGAGTATATCCGAAAGTCCCTTGGCAATAACCGTAGAGTAGTCAACGTATCCCGCGCTGTCAGCCTCGCCCGAATTCGTCTTTATGCTCGACGGCGAGATAAATACTCGGTAGGTGGTTATATTCGTCGCGAGAACGTTTCCGTTCCTGTCGAATATCTTTCCTCTGTCCGCGGCAACGGGAGACTCGGTGGTCATCTGATTTATTACCTTGGATTGATATTTTTCAAAGCTCAGGGTCTGGATTATAAGTATTCTTAATAAGAGAAGTCCGAAGATGCCAAAAACAACAAGACCAACTATAGTTGAACGCCTTATCGCGCCCGTGCTTATAGGCTCCTTTGCCATCTCACTTCCCCCTATGATTTTTTCGGGATCGAACAGAAAAATCCCACGTCAGTTTCATAATATGTAACCGGGTGGGATTTTATTCTGTCTTATTTGGTTATATCTATTCCAAACGCCGCAAGCAGCGCTGCAAGTCCAACATTCTCGTCCCGGTTTTCTTCGTATACGATTACCTCGTTATCTCCCTCGATAGGAGTAAACTCGTTATCGGCGTTTTCCCTTTTTATCATACCGAGACTTCTGGCGTCCTCCTCGATCTCGTTGATATTGTATTTGAGGTCAAGCTTGCCCTCAAGGTCTGTCTGCCTCGCTTCAAGCACCGATATCTCGCTGTTGAGTCTACCGACCTCGCCTGACGCGTTGCCTATCATTACCGAGCCTCCCACTATAAGTCCGAGAGAAAGAGTAAATACCGCAAGACCGCTCATTGCGGCTACGGGTATTCTCATTCTTCCGATCTGGGATCTACCCTCGCGAGGCTCAACGGGAAACCACTTGTTCTTAAGCTCCTTTAACGCCGATATAAGGGGTGCTAAATGACCCTCCTTTGAATCTGAATCGGAAGGTACTAATTCCTTGGACACTCTGCCCGCCGTTCTCTTTTTAGCGACGACCTTGCCCTCGGCTTCCTCCTGCTTCTTTCTGAGCGCCTCGGGCATATAGAAATCCCTGCGGCTCTTGAAATATCTGACGAAATCGTCGGAGGTCATATATTTACTGCCGTTGTAAACGCCACTGCGGAAGCTATCCGCTATGTTACTGCGCGAATCGAAAAGAACGTAATTTTCGGGACCTTCTATCTTCGCGTTCTCACGGCTTGCGCGGGCTTCGGTGCCTATTGCGTTAGACAATCCTCTGCCTTGATATCTGCTTCGAAGCTCGTTGATACAACGGTTATAGGAATCATTCATTTCGACAGACATTCTGTAAAGTACCTCCTTGATTTTTTCATATATTTTAAAGTCTTATATCACAATTTCTCGGCAACTCTGAGCTTTGCGCTCCGAGACCGCGGATTTTCCTCAAGTTCCTTTGCCGAGGGGAGAATAGGCTTGCGTGTTACCACCTTAAGCGTGGGCTTGTTTCCGCAAACGCATACGGGAAAATTCTTGGGACACGTGCAACCCGTCGCAAGTGAAGCGAAGGTCTGCTTTACTATTCTGTCCTCAAG